>JBKJYC010000421.1:0-6480 GCA_046715885.1 Usitatibacter sp. | reverse complement strand
GGCTTGGCTGCGCCCGCCGGGCGCTCGCTCGCGCCGCCGGCGCCCGCCTCGCGCTCGCCGCGCTCGCCTCCGCCGCCCATGCCCTGGCGGGCGCCGAGCATCTGCCTGCGATCGGCGATGATCTCCGTGGAGTACTTGTCCTGCCCGTCCTTGTCCTGCCATTTGCGGGTCTGGATGCGCCCCTCGACATAGACCTGGCTGCCCTTCTTCAGGTATTCGCCGGCGATCTCGGCCAGCTTCCCGAAGAAGGCCACCCGGTGCCATTCGGTCTTCTCCTGCTTCTCGCCGGAGGTCTTGTCCTTCCAGGTTTCGGTCGTGGCGATCGACACGTTGGTGACGGCGCCGCCGTCGGGCATGTAGCGCGTCTCCGGGTCGCGCCCGAGGTTTCCGACCAGGATCACTTTGTTGACTGAGGCCATGCTTTTTCTCCGTGCTAGGTTCGTGGGACCGGCGCCGAGCCTTCGGCCACCGCGAGGGCGCTCGCTTCGTCTTCGAGCGATATGGGGGCGAATTCGCCCATCTTCGAGGCCACGGCGAGCCAAAATGCCACCACGCCGAGGCATGACATGAGGACGGCAAAGGAGCCCCCATGCTGGGCCAGGACGCCGCCCAGCGCGCCGCCGGCGAACATCCCGAGGAACTGCACGCTCGAGAAGACGCCGGTGGCCAGGCCGCGGGATCCCGCGGGGGCGGCGCGCGACACCAGGGCGGGCAGCTTGGCTTCAAGAACGTTGAAAGCGCCGAAGAAGATGACGAGGGCGGCCACGAGGCCGAACAAACGGTCGAGGCTGGCGGCCAGGAGCAGGAGCGCGCACGCCAGCGCCGCGATGGCCGCCAGGATGATGGTGCGCTCGCGCACGGCCGAGCGGCGCAGCACCGCGGGCAGCATCAGGATGAGCCCGCCGCCCACCACCACGAGGTACAGCCACCAGTGGTCCTGCGCGGGCAGGCCCGAGCCGACCAGCGCCGCGGGCACCACCACGAAAACCGCCATCAGCACGAGGCGCAGCGTGAAGATGCCCACGTTCAATCGCGCCAGCTCGGCGTCACGGAGCACCGAGCGAAGGTTCACGGTCGCGCGCGCCTGGGGGCTCTCCTGCACGTCGGGAAGCACCCACGCCACGATGCCCATGGCGGCGATGCACAGGACCCCTGTCATGACGAAGATGCCGCTCACGCCGATGGCTTGCTGCAGGAAGGGGGCGGCGACGAACGACAGGGCGAAGGAAGCGCCGATGGTCGACCCGATGATCGCCATCGCCTTGGTGCGCTGGCTGTCGCGCGTGAGGTCACCCGCCATCGCGATGGCCACCGCCGAGATGGCGCCGGCGCCCTGGAGCATGCGTCCCAGGATCACCACCCACGGGGAATCCGACGCGCAGGCCACGAAGCTGCCCGCGGCCATGATCGCCAGCCCCGCGTAAAGGACCGGCTTGCGGCCCACGCGGTCCGAGAGGTAGCCGAAGGGGATCTGCAGGATGGCCTGCGTGAGCCCATAGACCCCGAGCGCCACGCCCACCAGCGTAAGGTTCCAGCCGGGGCGGCCGTCGGCCCAAAGGGCGAACACGGGAAGGATCACGAACATCCCGAAGAGCCGCAGGCCGAAGATGGCGGCGAGCGAAATGCTGGCGCGCAGCTCGCGCGGGCTCATGCGGGCCGGGGATGTCACCGGGGGGTTTTGCAGGGTTGGAAGCAGTGAATAAGGCTGGGGTATATTAGCAGATTGCCCTTCGCATCTTCCCGATGGATTCGATCCGCATCCGCGGCGCCCGCACCCACAACCTCAAGAACGTCAGCCTCGACATTCCCCGCAACCGGCTCGTGGTGATCACCGGGCTGTCGGGATCCGGCAAGTCCTCGCTGGCCTTCGACACGCTCTACGCGGAGGGCCAGCGGCGCTACGTCGAATCGCTCTCCGCCTACGCGCGCCAGTTCCTGCAGCTGATGGAAAAGCCCGACGTGGACCTGATCGAGGGGCTCTCCCCGGCGATCTCCATCGAGCAGAAGGCCACGTCGCACAATCCGCGCTCGACGGTGGGCACGGTCACCGAGATCCACGACTACCTGCGCCTGCTCTTCGCGCGCGTGGGGGACCCGTACTGCCCGGAACACGACGTGGCGCTCTCCGCGCAGAGTGTGGCGCAGATGGTCGACCACGTAGCCGCGCTGCCCGAAGGCACCCGCGTCATGGTGCTGGCCCCGCTCGTCGTGGGACGCAAGGGCGAGCAGGCCGAGCTCTTCGAGGAGCTGCGGGCGCAGGGATTCGTGCGGTTGCGCGTGGACGGCAAGGTGCACGAGATCGACCAGCTGCCGAAGCTCGACAGGAACCGCAAGCACACGGTGGAGATCGTCGTGGACCGGCTGAAGATCGCCGGCGCGGACGCCGGCCTGAAACAGCGCCTGGCCGAGTCGTTCGAGACGGCGCTGCGGCACGCCGAGGGCCGCGCCCTGGCGGTGGAGATGGGCCGTGATAGCGCGCCGGCAGGCCGTGAGAATGCGCCGGCAGGCCGTGAGAATGCGCCGGCAGGCCGTGAGAATGCGCCAGCAGACGCCGGGGCCGAGCACCTGTTCTCGGCGAAGTTCGCCTGCCCCGTCTGCAGCTATTCGATCCCGGAGCTGGAGCCGCGCCTCTTCTCGTTTAACAATCCCATGGGGGCCTGCCCGCGCTGCGACGGGCTCGGGCACATCACCTTCTTCGACCCGAAGCGCGTCGTAGCCCAGCCCGACCTCTCGCTCGCCGGGGGCGCCATCCGCGGGTGGGACCGGCGCAACCAATTCTACTTCTCGATGCTGGTCTCGCTCGCCCAGCACTACCAGTTCGACGTCGAGGCCACGTTCGAGTCGCTGCCCGGGGCCGCGCAGCAAGTGGTGCTGCACGGGTCCGGCGAGGAGAGGATCGCCTTCCGCTATCCGGGCGAGAAGGGTCGCAGCGCGGTGAAGGAGCATGCGTTCGAGGGCATCCTGCCGAACCTGGAGCGCCGCTATCGCGAGACCGATTCGGTGGCGGTCAAGGAAGAGCTCGCGAAGTACCTCAACACGCGCGGCTGCCCCGAGTGTGGCGGCACGCGGCTCAGGCTCGAGGCGCGCAACGTGCGCGTCGCCGGCCGCACGATCCACGAGCTCTCGGCGATGCCGCTGAAGGAATCGCAGCCCTTCTTCCAGCAGCTGGAGCTGTCGGGGCAGAAGCGCCCCATCGCAGAGAAGATCGTGCGCGAGATCGCAAACCGGGTGCAGTTCCTGAACAACGTGGGGCTCGACTATCTCTCGCTCACGCGGTCCGCCGACACGCTGTCGGGCGGCGAGGCGCAGCGCATCCGGCTCGCGAGCCAGATCGGCTCCGGGCTGACGGGCGTGATGTACGTGCTGGACGAGCCGTCCATCGGCCTGCACCAGCGCGACAACGCGCGCCTGATCGAGACGCTGAAGCACCTTCGGGACCTGGGCAACTCGGTGATCGTGGTCGAGCATGACCAGGAGGCGATCGAATCCGCGGACTACGTGGTCGACATCGGCCCCGGCGCCGGCGTGCACGGCGGCGAGATCGTGGCGCACGGCACCCCCGCGGAAGTGGAGCGCAATCCCGCCTCGCTGACCGGGCAATACCTGTCGGGCCGCAAGTCGATCGCGCTGCCGCCGCGGCGCCGGCGGCCGGACCCGAAGAAGAGCCTGCGCATCGCGGGCGCCCGCGGCAACAACCTGAAGAACGTCACCGTCGACATCCCCGTAGGGTTGTTCGTCGCCGTGACCGGCCTGTCGGGCTCGGGGAAGTCCACGCTCATCAACGACACGCTCTACACCACTGTCGCGCACCACCTCTACGGCTCGGCCGCGGAGCCCGCGGACCACGACGCCATCGAGGGGCTCGACCATTTCGACAAAGTGATCAGCGTCGACCAGAGCCCCATCGGGCGCACGCCGCGCTCCAACCCGGCAACGTACACGGGCCTGTTCACGCCGATCCGCGACCTCTTCGCCGGCGTGCCGGAGTCGAGGGCGCGGGGCTATGGCCCCGGTCGGTTCTCGTTCAACGTGAAGGGCGGACGGTGCGAGGCGTGCCAGGGCGACGGCATGATCAAGGTGGAGATGCACTTCCTGCCCGACGTCTATGTGCCCTGCGACGTGTGCCATGGGAAGCGCTACAACCGCGCGACTCTCGAGGTCCGCTACAAGGGGCGCTCCATCGCCGAGGTGCTCGACATGACGGTCGAGCAGGCGCACGAGTTCTTCGCCTCGGTGCCATCGATCGCGCGCAAGCTCGCGACACTCCTGGACGTGGGCCTGGGCTACATCAAGCTCGGCCAGAGCGCCACCACGCTTTCCGGCGGCGAGGCCCAGCGCGTGAAGCTCTCGCTCGAGCTCTCCAAGCGCGACACCGGCCGCACCCTCTTCATCCTCGACGAGCCGACGACAGGCCTGCACTTCCACGACATCGACCTGCTGCTGAAGGTGCTGCACCGCCTTCGCGACCATGGCAACACCGTGGTCGTGATCGAACACAACCTCGACGTCATCAAGACCGCCGACTGGGTGATCGACCTGGGTCCCGAAGGCGGCGACGGCGGCGGGCAGGTGATCGCCGAGGGCACGCCGGAGGACGTGAGCGCCTCCCCCGCGAGCTTCACCGGCCAGTTCCTGCGCGCCATCCTCGAGCCGCCCGCGCCGCGCCGCAAGGTCGCCGCGGGATGACCCCCCGGGAGCTGCTCCTGGGAAGCTTCCAGGCCGCGCTCGCCGCGGCCGACCCGTTGCAGATCGTCCCGCGCCACCTGCCGAAACCACCGAAGGGCCGCACGGTGGTCGTGGGGGCCGGCAAGGCCGCGGGCGCCATGGCGCTCGCGGTCGAGAGCCTTTGGCCGCCCAACGCGCCGCTCGAGGGCGTGGTCATCACTCGCTATGGCCACGGACTCGCGACCAGGCGCATCCGGGTCGTCGAGGCCGGGCACCCGGTGCCCGACGAGAGCGGCGAGGCGGCGGCGCGCGAGATTCTCCAGCTCGCGAAGTCCCTCGGCGAAGACGACCTCCTGCTGGCGCTCGTTTCCGGTGGCGGCTCCTCGCTGCTTTCCCTGCCCGTGCCCGGAGTGTCGATGGCCGACCTGAAGGCGCTCACCAAGTCGCTGCTGGCCAGCGGCGCGCCGATCCAGGACATGAACACGGTGAGGAAGCACCTGTCGCTGATCCAGGGCGGGCGGCTCGCCGTCGCCAGCGGCGCGCGCGTGCTGGCGTTGGTGATCTCCGACGTGACCGGTGACGATCCGACGCACATCGGCTCGGGACCGTGCACGCCGGATCCCACGACCTACCAGGACTGCGTGGAGATCTTCCGGCGCTTCGGCGTCACGCCGCCGAAGTCCATCGCCGGGCACCTCGCTCGCGGCGTGCGCGGTGATGTCGAGGAAACGCCGAAGCCGGGCGACCCGGCATTCGGGCGCGTCGAGAATCGCGTCATCGCCACCGCGCACCAGAGCCTCATGGCGGCGGCGGAGTTCGTGCAGGCGCGCGGCGTGACCCCCGTGGTGCTGGGCGATGGCGTGACGGGCGAATCGCGGGAAGTGGCGAAGGTCTATGCGGCCCTTGCGCGCCAGGTTCGCGCGCACTCGCACCCGTTCAAGCCGCCGGTCGCCTTGATCTCGGGAGGCGAGACTACTGTCACGATCCACGGCAACGGGCGCGGCGGACGCTGCACGGAGTTCCTGCTCTCGCTAGCCATCGAGCTGGAGGGCGTGGAAGGCACCTGGGCCTTGGCGGCCGACACCGACGGAATCGATGGGAGCGAGGACAACGCCGGCGCGATCCTCTCGCCCGATGACCTCGCACGCGCGGCGGCGAAGGGCCTCTGCGCGAAGGCGATGCTCGCCGACAACGACGGCCACTCGTTCTTCTCCGCCCTTGGAGAGCTCGTCGTCACGGGCCCCACGCGGACCAACGTGAACGACTTCCGCGTCATCCTGCTCCAGTAGAAACGAAGAAGCCGCCCTGGAGGCGGCTTCCTGTCGGGCAAGCGCGGTCTTACGCGGCCTCGGCCTCTTCCTGCTTGGCGCCCTTCTTCTTCGGCGCGTCTTCCTGCGGCTCCGGGCGGTCCATCAGCTCGACGAAGGCCATGGGCGCGTTGTCGCCCTGGCGGAAGCCCATCTTGAGGATGCGCAGGTAGCCGCCGTTGCGCGCCTTGTAGCGCGGACCCAACTCGTCGAAGAGCTTCACGACCATGTCGCGGTCGCGCAGGCGGTTGAATGCCAGGCGCTTGTTGGCGAGCGTCGGGTTCTTGCCGAGCGTGATGATGGGCTCGGCGACCCGGCGCAGTTCCTTAGCCTTCGGAAGAGTGGTCTTGATGGCCTCGTGCTTGAGCAGCGAGACCGTCATGTTGCGCAGCATCGCCAGCCGGTGGCTGGTCGTGCGGTTGAGCTTTCTCTGTCCGTGTCCGTGACGCATGCCGTTTCCTTGAATTGTTGGCTTGTTCAGCCTTGTATTTGTTGTGGTGGTCTGTGG
>JBKJYC010000420.1:0-7758 GCA_046715885.1 Usitatibacter sp. | reverse complement strand
CACGAGCATGACGCGACCAATGAGACGCAACGCAAGGGGGGCGGGCGCATGATGGACGCGGGGGATCGAGGCCGCAAGCGGGCCATGAGCGCGGAGAAGTACAGCAACCTTGCCGGAGTATCCAAAGCTACGGCGACGCGTGACCTTGGTGAGTTGCTCAAGTCGGGGTACTTGGTCGCCACCGGCGAGGGTCCGGTCCTTGCGGGTGCGCTCGTGAACCACGCTCTCCCCGGCACGCAGCCGCGGCAGGAACGATTCGGCCACCTCCTGTGCCTCGCGGCCCGCGACGTCCGCCAGGGGCCGGCCGATCAGCGCTTCGCGCTCGACACCGAAGAACTCCAGGTATGGCCGGTTCACGAAGAGGAAGCGGAAGGCGGCGTCGAGCAGGTTGATCATCACCGGAACGTTGTCGGTCACGAGCCGCAACCGCTCCTCGCGCTCGCGCAGCGCCTGCTCCGCGAGCACGCGCTCGGTGACGTCCGAATTGGTGCCGTGCATCCGCAGGGCCCGGCCCTCGCGAGTGCGCTGGGTCACGCGTCCGCGGGAGTGGTTCCAGAAGGGCGAGCCGTCGGCGCGCCGGACCCGGTGCACGAAGTCGTACTGCGCCACTTCCCCCTTGATCGCCCGGAACACCGCCGCGGTGAGCGCGCCGCGCTCCTCCTCCGGCACCCGCGCGAGCTCCTCCCCGATCGAGCCGCGAATCTCGCGCGCCGGTTCGCCCAGGATGCGCGACCATTCGACCGAGAACTGGATCGCGCCCGTCTCGACGTCCAGGTCCCAGGTGGCGATGCCGGAGCTCTCGAGGGCGTAGGCGAGCCGCTCGCGTTCCGACTCGAGCTCACGCAGCGAGTCGATGAGGTGGCCGGTCGCTTCCTGCATGGCGTAACGATACGCCGGCGGCTCAGGCCACGGGAGGCACGAGGAGCCGCGCGGCTTCCTCCACCGTCTGCACCAGCCGGTCGCACGCAAGGGTCTCCGGCGCGCGTCCCTCGTTGTACCCGTAGGGCACGCACCAGACGGGACAGCCCGCGGCACGCGCGGCGATCACGTCGTTGTCGGAATCCCCCAGCATCAGCGACTCCGCGGGCCGCGACCCCATGCGCTCGCAGGCCGCGAGCAGCATGTCGGCGTGCGGCTTGCGCCGTATTCCGTCGTCGCCCGCGATCACGCCCTTGAAGAACGCGTCGACCTCGAGGCGCTCGAGCAGCATCATGGTGAAGAAGCGCGGCTTGTTCGTGACCACGCTCATTGCGATCCCCGCCTCGGCGAAGCGGCGCAGCCCCGGCATCACGCCGGCGAAGAGCCGCGCGTCGGTGCCCACCGTCTGCGCGTAGTGCGCCTCGAACCGTTGGACCGCAGGGTCCAGCTCGATCAGCGCGCCGCCCTCGACCTGCGCGAGGGCCCGCTCCACCAGCGAGTGGACGCCGCGCCCGATCAGCGCCTCGACCGATCCCTGCTCGAGGCTCGCGAGCCCCAGCTCCTCGAGCGCGCGATTGAGGGCCGCCGCGATCTCGCCGGCGGTGTCGACCAGGGTCCCGTCGAGGTCGAAGATGACCGCGCGGATGGAATTGGTAAGATTCGGTGACGAGGACACGGGAGGAAAAAATGTTCGCAATGCATTGGGCCCCGGACCATAGCCGCTGCGCGGCGTCCGGGGTGACGAAGTATGCGTTTGCCGCCGCACTTGCCATCGTATCAAGCGCGGCGCTCGCCGATACGATCAACGTGGTGACCTCCTTCCCCAAGGAGCTCACCACCGCGTACAAGGCCGCCTACGAGAAGAAGTACCCCAACGACAAGGTCGAGATCCTCAACAAGGGCACCACCGCGGGCATGGCCTACGTGCGCGAGCAGCCCGCCGGCAGCCGCGCGGAGATCTTCTGGGTCTCGGCGCCCGATGCCTTCGAGGTGCTCGCTTCCGAGAAGCTGCTGCAGAAGGTCGACCTGCCCGCCGGCGGCATCCCCGCCAAGGTCGGCGACTACCCGATCAACGACCCAGAGGGCATGTACCACGGCCAGGCGCTCGCCGGTTACGGGATCATGTGGAACACGCGCTACATCCAGGCCCACAAGCTCCCGGTGCCGAAGGAGTGGGCCGACCTCGTGAAGCCCATCTACCACGGGCATGTGGCCACGTCCTCGCCGTCGCGCTCCGGCACCACGCACCTCACCTTCGAGACCATCCTGCAGGGCGAGGGCTGGGACCGCGGCTGGAACCAGATCCTGCAGATCTCGGGCAACTGCGCCTCGATCACCGAGCGCAGCTTCGGCGTGCCCGACGGCGTGCAGAACGGCCAGTTCGGGATCGGGCTCGTGATCGACTTCTTCGGGCTCGCCGCCAAGAACTCCGGCTTCCCGACCGACTTCGCCTATCCCAGCGTGACCGCCATCGTGCCCGCCAACATCGGCGTCGTCGCCGGCGCGAAGAATCCCGAGGCCGCGAAGCGCTTCATGCAGTTCACGCTCTCGGAGGAAGGGCAGCAGCTGCTGCTCGACCCGAAGATCTCGCGCCTGCCGGTGCTGCCCGCGACATACGCCATGGCACCCAAGGGCTACCCGAATCCGTTCGACGGCAGCATCAAGGCGAAGGTGAACTTCGACTCCAACCTCTCGGAAGCGCGCTACTACGTGGTCTCCTCGCTCTTCGACCAGGTGATCACCTTCCGCCACAAGGAGCTCGCCGCCGCCACCAAGGCGATCCAGGAAGCGGAGAAGCGCCTCGGCGGCAAGGCGAGCCCCCAGCTCGAGGAGGCCAAGAAGCTCGCGTGGTCGGTGCCGGTCACCGCAACCCAGGCGCAGGACAAGGAGCTGCTCGGCGCCTTCAAGGCGAAGAAGGGCGACGAGGCCGCGGTGCGGCGCAAGACGCAGCTCGAGGAGGAGTGGAGCACCAAGGCCAAGGCGAACTACACCCGCGCCGCCGAGCTCGCGACCGCCGCGAAATGATCGAAGGGAAGCTCTGTCCAAGTTCCGGGGTGTGCGTTGCGGCAGATGCGGATGGATGCTAGGCGCGAGGTGCAGCGAATGGCCGACACCCTTCGCAAGCCGAGCAACGACGCAGACGCCGCATCTGCAGCAACCCGCGAGCACGTCGGCCCGAATGGGGCGACGTCCTGAGGGACGGGCGATTTCGGGCCGCTTCGTCGTTGCTCGACCTAGCAAGGTACCTACCTTGCGTCGGACTCGGCGCCTAGAACCGGCTCCGAAATCGATCCGTCGCACACCCCGCGAATTGATCACCCTCCCTGGCCGCCCTTCGGACCTAGAATGCGGGGGATGGACCGCGACCTGTTCAACGAGTCGGGCGCGGCCTACGTGCCGTTGGCCGAGCGCCTGCGCCCGAAGGCCCTGGAGGAGGTGGTCGGCCAGCGCCACCTGCTGGGCGACGCCAAGCCGCTGTGGATCGCGCTGCGCTCGGGCCGGCCGCATTCGATGATCCTGTGGGGTCCTCCGGGCGTCGGCAAGACCACGCTCGCGCGCCTCATGGCGCACGCACTCAACGCGGAGTTCCTCGCCATCTCGGCAGTGCTTTCCGGGGTGAAGGAGATCCGCGAGGCGGTGGAGCGCGCGCGCCTCACGCGCGAGCAATACGGCAGGGCCACCATCCTCTTCGTCGACGAGGTCCATCGCTTCAACAAGGCCCAGCAGGATGCCTTCCTGCCGCACGTGGAATCGGGCCTGATCACCTTCATTGGCGCCACCACCGAGAACCCGTCCTTCGAGGTGATCGGGGCGCTGCTGTCGCGCGCGCAGGTGTACGTGCTGGAGAGCCTGGGCGCGCAGGACCTGGACCGCCTCATCGTGCGCGGCTTCGAGACCGAGAAGGTGGACGTGACCGAGGAGGCGAGGAAGCGCATCGCGGAGTTCGCCGACGGCGACGGCCGGCGCGCGCTCAACCTGGTGGAGCAGGTGGCGCAGGCGGCGCGGCTCGAGGGCCGCCACGGCGCGGACGTCGACTACGTGAACACGGTGGCGCAACGCTCCGGGCGGCGTTTCGACAAGGGCGGCGAGAACTACTACGACCAGATCTCGGCCCTGCACAAGAGCGTGCGCGGCAGCGACCCGGACGCGGCGCTCTACTGGCTAGTGCGCATGTTGGACGGCGGCGTGGACCCGCGCTACCTCGCTCGGCGCATGGTGCGCATGGCCTCCGAGGACATCGGCCTTGCCGACCCCCGGGGGCTCGAGGTCGCGATCAACGCCGCCGAGGTGTACGAGCGCCTTGGCAGCCCGGAGGGCGCGCTGGCGCTCGCCGAATGCGTGATCTACCTCGCCATCGCGGCCAAGTCCAACGCGGTCTACGCCGCGTACAACGAGGTGCGCGCGTTCGTCGCGAAGGACGGGACGCGGCCCGTGCCGCTGCACATCCGCAACGCGCCCACGAAGCTGATGAAGAACCTCGGCTACGGCGAGAACTATCGCTATGCCCACGACGAGGACGAGGGCTACGCCGCGGGCGAGAGCTATTTCCCCGACGGGATGGAGCGTCCGAAGTGGTACCGGCCGACCGACCGCGGCCTGGAAGCGAAGATCCGCGAAAAGCTCGAGCACCTGCGCTCGCTGGACGAGAAGGCCCGCAAACAAGGAAAATAGGGAAAAGCAAAGGAAAATCGGGGTCAGGGTAGAAATATCTTCCCGGGTCTTCCGACCCGAAAGATATTTCTACCCTGACCCCGATTTTCTGAATCCACATGCTCGACATCCAGCTCCTCCGCAAGGATCTTCCCGCCGCCGTCGCGGGCCTGAAGCGCCGCGGCTTCGTTTTCGACGAGGCCGAGTTCAATCGCCTCGAGAATGACCGCAAGTCCCTCCAGGCGCGCACCGAGGAGTTGCAGGCGAAGAGGAACACCCTCTCGAAGCAGATCGGGATGCTGAAGGGCAAGGGCGAGGATGCCACCGCCGTCATGGCGGAGGTCGGCGGCCTCGGCGAGGAGCTCGAGGGCAACGAGGCCCGGCTGGCGGCGCTGCAGGAGCGCCTCGGCGAATTCCTGCGACGCATTCCCAACATCCCCCGTGCCGAGGTGCCCGAAGGCCGATCGGAGGCCGACAACGTGGAGCTGCGGCGTTGGGGCACGCCGCGCGCGTTCGATTTTCCCGTGAAGGACCACGTGGACGTGGGCGCGGGCCTGGGCGGGCTCGATTTCGACACCGCGGCCAAGCTTTCGGGCGCGCGCTTCACGGTGCTGAGGGGCGGCGTGGCGCGACTGCACCGCGCCCTGGCGCAGTTCATGCTCGACGTGCAGACCCGCGAGCACGGCTACACCGAGGTGTACGTCCCCTACATGGTCAACGACTACTGCATCGATGGCGTCACCAACCTCGAGAAGTTCCGCGAGGACGGCTTCAAGGTCGAGGGACGGGAAGCATTCCTCATCTCCACCGCCGAAGTGCCGCTCACCAACTTCGTGCGCGAATCGATCCTCGATGCCAGGGACCTCCCGATCAAGCTCACCGCCCACAGCCCGTGCTTCCGGGCCGAAGCGGGCAGCTACGGCAAGGACACGCGCGGCATGATCCGCCAGCACCAGTTCGACAAGGTGGAGATCGTGCAGATCGTGCACCCCGAGAAGTCGGCCGAAGCGCACGAGGAGCTCACGCGCCACGCCGAGGCGATCCTGCAGAAGCTGGAGCTTCCCTACCGCCTGGTGGTGCTCTCCACCGGGGACACGGGCTTCTCCAGCGCCAAGACTTACGACCTCGAGGTCTGGCTGCCGGGGCAGGGCGCCTACCGCGAGATCTCGTCGTGCTCGAACTTCGAGGGCTTCCAGGCGCGGCGCATGCAGGCGCGCTTCAGGAACGCGCAAGGCAAGGCCGAACCGGTGCACACGGTCAACGGCTCCGGCCTCGCGGTCGGGCGCACGCTGGTCGCCGTCCTCGAGAACTGCCAGAACGCCGACGGTTCGGTGACGGTGCCGAAGGCGCTCCTGGCCTACATGGGCGGCACCGAGAAGCTCGCCGCCGGGGAGCACGCCCGATGACGACGCGCTTCATTGTCGTGCGCCACGGCGAGACGCAATGGAACGTGGATTCCCGCATCCAGGGCCACACCGATAGCGAGCTCACCGACACCGGCCGCGCCCAGGCCGAGGCGCTGGCGCGCCGCCTGGAGACCGAGCCCTTCGACATCCTCGTGTCCAGCGACCTCGGCCGCGCGATGTCCACGGCGCGAATCATCGCGGAGCGCACGCGCCACGCCCTCGTCCCGGACGCGCGCTTCCGCGAGCGCGCCTTCGGGGAAGGCGAGGGGCTTACCTACGGCGAGCTCGACCACCAGTTTCCAGAGACCTTCTCGAAGGTGCGCGAGACCGATCCCGACTTTTACATCCCCGGCGGGGAGAGCCGCCGGCAGTTCTACGAGCGGGTGAAGACCTCGTTCGAGGCCCTCGCAGCGGAACACCGCGGACGACGCGTCGCGGTCGTGGCCCACGGGGGTGTGCTGGGGTCGCTCTATCGCGTGATCCACGGGCTCGGCATCGTGACGCCGCACAACATTCCCATCGGCAATGCTTCCTACAATGCCCTGTCGTACGACGGCACGCTCTGGACCGTCGAGGCGTGGGGCGACACCGGTCACCTCGGCAAGACAGCGCTCCTGGAGGAGCTCTGAGCCGCCTCGTGCACCCGCGGCACGAGCGGAGCGTCGCGCGGAGCCAGGCGGTCGAGCATGTCCATGTAGTTGCGGATGTTGTCCACGAACTGCAGCGTCTCGTAGCCGCGCGCGAATCCGTGCTTGAGCGTGGGATACACCGCGGGGTCCGCAAGCTTCGTGATCACCTGGCGCACGTTCTGCCACTGGTCGGGGTCGAGCCCCGAGCGTTGGGCGAGGATGCGCGCATCCTCGAGGTGGCCGAGGCCCACGTTGTACGCGGCAAGCGCGAGGTAGGTGCGGTCCGGCTCGGTGATGCGCGAGGGCAGTGAGTCGCGCATCAGCACCAGGTAGCGGGCCCCTCCGAGGATGCTCTCGCGCGCATCGAGCCGGTCCTTCACCTGCAGGCGCTGCGCCGTCTCCTCGGTGAGCATCATCAGGCCGCGCACGCCCGTGGGCGACGTGGCCTTCGGGTCCCAGTGGGATTCCTGGTAGCCGATGGCCGCGATGAGGCGCCAGTCCACGCCGCTCGCCTGCTCGGACTCGATGAAATGGGCGCGCAGGGAAGGCAGCATCGTGTTGATGCGTTCGAGGAGCGTCACGGCGTCCACGACGCTGATGCGCGCGGCGTGCCCATAGTGGCGATCGACCAGGCGTTTCAGCGTCCCGTCGGCGGCGATGCGCTCGAAGAAACGCTTCGCCGCGTCCGCGATGCGCTTCTTGTCCACGTTCGCGATGAGCCAGGCGTAGTCCACGGGCTTGCCCACGTCGAAGGCGACATCGAGCTGCGGAAAGTGCTTGCGCAGCAAGGTGAAGCGCGTGGATTCGACCAACGCGTAGTCGAGCTTGCCGTCGACCACGCGCTGCAGCAGGTCCGAGGTGGGCGTGCCCGGGGCGAGGCGCTCGATCGGCACGCTCAGCTTGGGCTGCTCCGAGAGCAGGGAATCCGCGTACGACTCCTCGACCACGCCGACGCGCTTGCCGGCGATGTCGGCGAGAACCTTGGGCTTGGGGTCGGGCGCGCGGAATACGATCTGGTGCTGGGCGGTGAAATACGACGGGCCCCAGGTGATGCCGCCGGGCAGATCGAGGTGCCGCACCAGCGCGGCGGCGGCCCGGTGGGCCATGCCCCGCCCGCTAGCGGGTTAGGTTCGAGCGGGATTATAGGCGAGCAC
>JBKJYC010000419.1:0-2926 GCA_046715885.1 Usitatibacter sp. | reverse complement strand
GTTTCCGTGTCCTCGATGGTGTCGTGCAGCAGCGCCGCGCTCAGCACGTCCGGGTCGGAGACCCCGGCCTCGACCTTCAGGACGCGGGTGAGCGCGATGGGGTGGTTGATGTAGGGCGAGGCCTCCTCGTCCTTGCGCCGCTGGTTGCGGTGCTTGGCGGCGGCGAAGTCGACGGCCCTGATGAAGAGATGAATTTCATCCATGCACGGCGCCCAGCATACCCATGAATTCGTTGTCTTCGTGTTTCCCGCTATTGAACTCCTTGTCCCGGCAGCGATACGCGCGCCCTTTCTGACGTAACTCGTGTCCGGGTTTTACCCTAGAGGGGCAGGTGGCCCAGCGCGGGCACGTCGCTCAGGGGCGGGCGATCGCCTTGGATGCTTTGCTACAGCTCGTCATCCCGGCATAGGGGGTGGCCTAGGCCGTGTCCTACATCGTTATCGGCGCCCTGCCAGTACTGCCCGGCCCGCAAAGAAGCGACATTGGGTTCCTCAGAAGCGATTATTTTCTAACGAGGAGACGTCATGAGCATCCTGTGGGCAATCCTGATTGGTTTCGTGGTTGGTTTGGTGGCCAAGTTCCTGATGCCGGGCCGTGACGGCGGCGGGTTCATCCTGACGACCGTGCTGGGTATCATCGGCGCCCTCGCGGCGACGTTCCTCGGCCAGGCGATGGGGATCTACTCAGCGGGTCAATCCGCCGGCTTTATCGGCGCGGTGATCGGCGCGATGCTGGTCCTCTTCATCTACGGACTGGTGACGCGCGGTCGCAACCGCGTCCTGTAACGCCGCATTTCCGCTGAGCAGGGGTCTGCGAGCCAACAGCTCGCCGGCCCCTTTTTCTTCCCAAAAGGAGATCTACATAATGGGCATCATTCTCTTCGCCATCGTCGGCGGCGCCATCGCGTACTTCGGCGGCGTCCGTTTCGACATGTACGAGGCCTTCGGGCCGAACGGACCCTACATCGGCGCCGCGATCGGCGCTGCCGCCGCCGCGCTCATCGCGCTCGCGCTGAAGCCGCGCCGCGAAGCCGTCTACCGCGGTCCGGCCCTTGACCAATAATTGGTCAGAAGGACCGCGGCAATCCAAGCACGTGCTCGGCGACGTACGAAAGGATTAGATTGGTGGAAATCGGCGCCACCTGGTAGAGGCGCGTTTCCCTGAACTTCCTCTCGACGTCGTACTCCTTGGCGAAACCGAACCCGCCGTGGAACTGCAGGCATGCTTCGCCCGCCTGCCATGACGCCTTGGCCGCGAGGTACTTGGCCATGTTGGCCTCGGCCCCGCACGGCTTGCCCGCGTCGAAGAGCTCACAGGCCCGCCAGCGCATCAGGTCCGCGGCCTCCACCTCGATGTGGGCCTCGGCAATGGGGAACTGGACGCCCTGGTTCTGCCCGATGGGCCGGCCGAACACCACGCGTTCCTTCGCGTACTTCGATACTTTCTCGATGAACCAACGCCCGTCGCCGATGCACTCCGCGGCGATGAGCGTGCGCTCCGCGTTGAGCCCGTCGAGGATGTACTTGAAACCCTTCCCCTCTTCGCCGATGCGCTCCTCGACCGGAATCTCGAGGTCTTCGATGAAGAGCTCGTTGGTCTCGTGGTTCACCATGTTGTCGATGGGCCGCACCGTGATGCTTTTGCCCACCGCCTTGCGCAGGTCCACGATGAAGATCGACATTCCCTCGGACTTCCTCCCGCCCTTGGGCGCCGTGCGTGCGAGCAGGATCATGAGGTCGGAGTGCTGCACGCGCGAGATCCACACCTTCTGGCCGTTCACCACATAACGATCGCCGTTGCGTGCCGCCGTCGTCTTGATGCTGGTCGTATCGGTGCCCGCGGTGGGCTCGGTCACGCCCATCGCCTGCAGGCGCAGCTTCCCCGAGGCGATCGCCGGCAGGTACTTCTGCTTTTGCGCGTCCGAGCCATGTCGCAGCAGCGTGCCCATGTTGTACATCTGTCCATGGCATGCGCCGGCGTTTCCGCCCGCGCGGTTGATCTCCTCCATGATCACCGACGCCTCCGCGAGCCCCAGCCCCGAGCCGCCGTACTCCGCGGGTATCAGCGCCGCCAGCCACCCCGCCTTGGTGAGCGCCTGGACGAACTCCTCGGGGTAGCCATCCCTGCGGAAGTACTCCGGCGGAAATGTCGCGCACAGGTCGCGAACGCCCTCGCGAATCTCCGGATACTCCTTAGGGGACGGCCCTCTTGGCTCCGGGCCAAGGGGTCTGTCCCCTAAGGCGCTCGCCTTCATCAATGCCCCAGGATCTTAGAGAGGAAATCCTTCGTCCGCTCGCTCTTCGGGTTCGAGAAGAACTCCGCGGGCGGCGCCTGCTCCACGATCTGACCTTCGTCCATGAAGAGCACCCGGTTGGCGACGGCCTTCGCGAACCCCATCTCGTGGGTGACGCAAAGCATCGTCATCCCCTGACCGGCGAGCTCGATCATCACCTCGAGCACCTCATTGATCATCTCCGGGTCGAGCGCCGAGGTGGGCTCGTCGAACAGCATGATTTTGGGCGTGAGGCACAGCGCGCGTGCAATGGCCACGCGCTGCTGGCCGCCGGAGAGCTGCAGCGGGAACTTCCTCGCATGTGCCGCGATGCGCACGCGCTCGAGCTGCTGCATCGCGTTCTCCTCCGCCTCTTTCTTCGGCTTCTTGCCGACCCACATGGGCGCCAGCGTGAGGTTCTCCAGAACGGTCAGGTGGGGGAAAAGGTTGAACTGCTGGAACACCATGCCGACGTTGCGCCGTATCTTCTCGATCGCCTTCACGTCGTCGGAGAGCTCCTCGCCCGCGACGACGATGCGCCCCTCCTGGTGCTCCTCCAGCCGGTTCACGCATCGGATGAGCGTCGACTTGCCCGAGCCCGAAGGCCCGCAGATGACGATGCGCTCGCCCGCTTCCACCGTGAGGTCGATGTCG
>JBKJYC010000418.1:0-6949 GCA_046715885.1 Usitatibacter sp. | reverse complement strand
GCGCAGCCGGCGACCAGCACGACCGCCAGTGCCAGCAGGAGGGTGCGCGCCGTCATGTCAGGCGAGCCCCGGGAGGAGCGGCACGAAGCGCACCGCCTCGCGCTTCTGCTCGGTGAAGCCCTTGTCGGTGCGGTCGATCACGTAGAGCCACTGCTCGCCCACGCCGACGGGCAGGACGAGCCGCCCGCCCACCGCAAGCTGATCCTTCAACGCGGGCGGTACGTGGCTCGCCGAGGCCGCGGAAAGAATGCCCTCGTACGGGCCGCCCTCGACATACCCGGCATGGCCATCCGCGTGCTTGAAACGCACGTTGTAGAAGCGCAGGTCGCGCAAATGGCGGCGTGCCTTGTCCATCAGCGGCGCGATGCGCTCCAGCGTGTAGACCTCCTTCACGAGGCGCGCGAGCACGGCGGTCTGGTAACCGCACCCGGTGCCGATCTCGAGGACTTTCTCCAGGGGCCCTTTCTCGAGCAGCAGCTGGGTCATCAGGGCGACGATGAACGGGCTGGAAATCGTCTGGCCGTGGCCGATTGGCAGCGTCGTGTCCTCGTAGGCGCGCGACGCGATGCCCTCCTCGACGAAGGCGTGGCGCGGGATCTCCGTCATCGCCGAGAGCACGCGCTCGTCGGCGATGCCCTCCCGGCGCAGAAGCTCGATCATCCGCTGGCGCGTTCTCTCGGAAGTCATGCCGATGCCGGCGCGCTCGTTCACGCGGCTCACTTCGCCATCCATGCCGAGATCATGGGGATCTGATCGCCGTGGGTGAGATCCACCTGGAGCGGGGTCACCGAGACGGCACCATGTTCGAGCGCGTGGAAGTCCGTGCCGGGGCCCGCTTCACGGGCGGCGCCCGCGGCGCCCACCCAGTACACGGTCTCGCCGCGCGGATTCTTGCCCGGGACGACGGGCTGCGCCTTGTGCCGGCGCCCCAGGCGCGTGACCTCGATGCCTTTCAGCGCGTCGTAGGGCACGTCGGGCACATTGACGTTCAGCAGGATGGGCGAGCCGAAGGGCGTGCGCGCGACGCGCTCGACGATCGTGCGCGCCACCCGGGCCGCGGTGTCGAAATGCTCGAGGTCGGAGCCCACGAGCGAGACCGCGATCGACGGGATGCCCAGCAAGTAACCCTCGGTGGCGGCGGCCACCGTCCCCGAATAAAGCGTGTCGTCGCCCATGTTGGAGCCCAGGTTGATCCCGGAAACGATGACGTCGGGTTCGAAATCGAGCCAACCCGTCACCGCCATGTGGACACAGTCCGTGGGGGTTCCGTTCACATACCAGAAGCCGCTTTGGGCGCGCCGCAGGCTGAGCGGGCGGTCGAGGGTGAGGGAGTTGGAGGCCCCGCTGCGATCGCGCTCCGGAGCCACGACGGTGATTTCGCCGAGCGGGGCGAGGCCCGTTGCGAGCGCGGCCAATCCGGGGGAGAAATAACCGTCGTCGTTCGAGAGGAGGAGGCGCATTTTTTGTGCCGAATTATAGCATCGGGGTCGGCTAGAATCGGGCGCTCGGCCCTCCGAAAGACGACCATGATCAACATCTGGTGACGCCGTGAAAGCCACCCTGTTCGACGTGAGGGACAAGGTCGCGCTCGTGACCGGCGCCTCCAGCGGGCTGGGCGAGCACTTCGCGCGCTCGCTGGCGGAGTCCGGCGCGACGGTGATCGCCGCGGCTCGCCGCACCGATCGCCTGCAGGCGCTGGTGGCCGACATCGCGGGCGCGGGCGGATCGGCCCATGCGATCGCGCTCGACGTGGCCGATCCCGCCTCGGTGGATGCCGCGCTGCAGCGGATCGTGGGACTCACGGGCGCGCCCGACATCGTCGTGAACAACGCTGGGGTCGCGCAGACCAGGGCCGCGCTCGAGCTCACCGAAGCGGACTGGCGCGACGTGATGGGCACCAACCTGGATGGGGCCTGGCGCGTGGCGCAGGCATCCGCGAAAGCGATGATCGCCGCGAAGAAGCCCGGCAGCATCGTCAACATCGCCTCGATCCTCGGGCTGCGCGTGGCCAACCATCTTCTGGCCTATGCGACCGCGAAGGCCGCGCTGATCCAGCTCACCCGGGCGCTCGCCCTCGAATGGGCGCGCTACGGCATCCGCGTGAACGCGATCGCGCCCGGCTACATCGAGACCGAGATGAACGCGGGGTTCTTCCGGACCGAGGCGGGCCAGGCGATGACCAAGCGCGTTCCGCAGCGGCGCATCGGCACCGCCGCCGAGCTGGACGGCGCGCTCCTGCTGCTCGCCTCGGAAGCCTCGAGCTACATGACCGGAAGCGTGGTCGAGGTCGACGGCGGCCACCTGAACAGCTCGTTGTAGATCAGCTACTCGTAGTCAGCTATCGGCACGCAACTGCAGAACAGGTTGCGGTCGCCGTACACATTGTCCGCCCGCCCGACCGGCGGCCAGTACTTGCCGTCACGCAGGCTCTTCAACGGATAGGCGGCCAGCTCGCGCGGATACTTGCGCTTCCAATCGTCGGCGACCACGACCGCGGCGGTGTGCGGGGCATTGCGCAGCGGGTTGTCCTCGCGATCCAGGCGTCCCTCCTGCACCGCGTGGATCTCCTCACGGATGGCGATCATCGCCTCGCAGAAGCGATCGAGCTCTGCCTGCGACTCGCTCTCGGTGGGCTCCACCATGAGCGTGCCCGCCACCGGGAACGACATGGTGGGCGCGTGGAAGCCGTAGTCCATGAGGCGCTTGGCAACGTCGTCCACGGTCACGCCTGAAGCTTCCTTGATCGGCCGCAGGTCCAGGATGCACTCGTGCGCGACCAGGCCGCCCGGCCCCGAATAGAGCACCGGGAAGTGGGCGTCGAGGCGCCTGGCGATGTAGTTCGCGTTCAGGATCGCGACTTTGCTCGCGTGCGTGAGGCCCTCCGCGCCCATCATCACGATGTACATCCACGAGATCGGCAGGATGGAGGCGCTGCCGAACGGCGCCGCGGACACCGCGCCGATCGCTTCGGGAGCGTTGTCGAGGTGGCGGTGGCCCGGCAGGAACTTCGCCAGGTGCGCGCGCACCGCCACCGGGCCCACCCCCGGGCCGCCGCCGCCGTGCGGGATGCAAAACGTCTTGTGCAGGTTCAGGTGCGACACGTCGCCGCCGAACTCGCCCGGCGCCGCGAGGCCCACCATGGCGTTCAAATTGGCGCCATCCACATACACCTGTCCTCCGTGCTGGTGGACGATGTCGCAGAGCTCGACGATGCCGGCCTCGAACACGCCGTGCGTCGAGGGATAAGTGACCATGATCGCGGCGAGGTCCTTCGCGTGCTGGTCGGCCTTCCTGCGCAGGTCCTCGAGGTCCACGCTGCCGCTCTCGTCGGAAGCGACTGCCACGACTCGCATGCCGACCATCTGCGCCGAGGCAGGATTGGTGCCGTGCGCGGAAGCCGGGATCAGGCACACGTTGCGATGCCCTTCGCCGCGGCTCTCGTGCCACGCCCTGATGATGAGCAGGCCCGCGTATTCGCCCTGCGAGCCGGCGTTGGGCTGGAGCGAGACCGCCGCGTACCCGGTCGCCTCGCACAGCATCCTCTCGAGGCTCTTCACCAGCTCGCGGTAGCCCTCCCACTGGTCGGCGGGGGCGAAGGGGTGGATCGACGAGAACTCGGGCCACGTGATGGGGCTCATCTCGCTCGCGGCGTTCAGCTTCATGGTGCAGGATCCGAGCGGGATCATCGAGCGGTCGAGTGCCACGTCCTTGTCCGCGAGCTTCCTCAGGTAGCGCATCAGCTCGGTCTCGGAGTGGTAGCGGTTGAAGACCGGATGCGTGAGGTACTGCGTGCTGCGCGCCAGGTCGTCCGGGATGGCATCGACGATCTCGGCATCGAGCGCCGCGGCGCTGAAGGCTACCTCCTCCAGCCCGGAGAAGACGATCCAGAGGGCCTCGATGTCAGCGCGCGACGTGGTCTCGTCCACGGAGAGGCCGAGGGAATTCCCCGTGCGGCGGAAATTCACGCCCGCGGCGACGCCACGCGCGACGATCTCGCGCGTCTTCTCGCCGGTGGCCACGGTGATGGTGTCGAAGAACCTCGCGGTCGGCACCGTGAAGCCGAGCCGTTCGAGGCCGGCCTTGAGGATCGCGGCTAGGCGGTGGGTGCGCCGGGCGATGCGCTCGAGCCCCCGCGGGCCGTGGTACACGGCGTACATCGAGGCCATGACCGCGAGCAGCACCTGCGCGGTGCAGATGTTGGACGTGGCCTTCTCGCGCCGGATGTGCTGCTCGCGCGTCTGCAGCGCCAGGCGATACGCGCGTTGTCCCTGGGCATCCACGGTCACTCCGACCAGGCGCCCGGGCATGCTGCGCTTGAGCTCGTCGCGCACCGCCATGAAGCCGGCGTGCGGGCCGCCGAAGCCCATCGGCACGCCGAATCGTTGCGCGGAGCCGACGGCGACGTCCGCGCCCCAGGTGCCGGGCGCTTCGACCAGGGTGAGGGCAAGGAGATCGGCGGCGGCGACGACGAAGCCGCCCCTTGCGTGAACGGCGGATGCGAGGCCGCGGTAGTCGCGTAGCTCGCCCTCGGCGCCCGGGTATTGGACCAGCACGGCGAAGGCTTGCGCATTCGCGAGGTCGTGCGCCGGCATCACCTGGACCTCGATATCCAGCGGCTTGGCGCGGGTCCTCACCACGTCCAGAGTCTGCGGCAGCACGTCTTCGGCGACGGCGAACACCCGCGCCTCGCCCTTCGCGGAGCGCGCGCACAGCGTCATCGCCTCCGCAGCGGCGGTGGCTTCGTCGAGCATCGACGCGTTGGCGATGGCGAGCCCGGTGAGGTCGGTCACCATCGTCTGGAAGTTGAGCAAGGCCTCGAGCCGGCCCTGCGAGATCTCCGGCTGGTAGGGCGTGTAGGCCGTGTACCAGGCGGGGCTCTCGAGCACGTTGCGCAGGATGACGCCGGGCGTGAAAGTGCCGTAGTAGCCCTGTCCGATGTACGACTTGAACACCTTGTTTTTCACCGCGAGCCGGCGGACTTCGGCCAGCGCTTCGGCCTCGTTCATCGCGCGGCGCAGCTTCATCGGTTGCTTGCGCCGGATCGCCGGGGGCACGACGGCATCGATCAGCGCGTCGAGGGACCCGTAGCCCAGCACCCCGAGCATCTGCGCGATGTCGACGTCATCGGGCCCGATGTGGCGGCGCGTGAAGGCGCCGTGGTCCTCGAGCTCGTCCAGGCTCGGGCGCGCACCTCCCAGGTGGGTGTCAGGCATTCGCGGCCTTCTCGTAGGCGGCGGCGTCCAGCAGTCGGTCCACGTCGCCGGCGTTGTCGGGCCTGATGCGAAACATCCAGGAGCCGTAGGCGTCTTCGTTGACCTTCTCGGGTGCGCTCGAAAGCCCTGAGTTGGCGGCGACGATCTCGCCCGCCACCGGCGCATAGATGTCGGATGCGGCCTTCACCGATTCGACCACGCCCACCGCCTCGCCGGCCGTGACCTTGCGGCCGGCCCTCGGCGCCTCGACGAAGACGATGTCGCCCAACTGCTCCTGGGCATGGTCGGTGATGCCCACGGCGAAGGTGCCGTCGCCCTCTCGCTTCAACCACTCGTGGGATTGCGTATAGCGGAGATCTTTCGGGATGTTCATGTCGGGCTCCAGTATCAGACCAAGGCTTTTCCGTTGCGCACGAACGGCGGCTTCACCACGCGCGCCGCGAGTTGCTTGTCGCGCACCATCACTTGCACCGGATCGCCGGGCTTGATGCCGCGGGGAAGGCGTGCCAGCGCGATCGACTGCGAGAGCGTGGGCGAGAAGGTCCCGCTGGTGACCTCGCCCTCCGCATTGTTGGCCACGACCCGCTGGTGCGCTCGGAGAACCCCGCCCTTGTCCATGAGCAGGAGGCCGAGGAATTCGTGGGCCTGGCTCTTCTTCTCGAGGGCGTCGCGGCCTACGAAGTCGCGCGCCGCCTTCAGGTCCACGGTCCATGCGAGGCCCGCGTCGAGGGGCGAGACGCCCTCGTCCATGTCCTGGCCGTAGAGGTTCATGCCGGCCTCGAGGCGCAGGGTATCGCGCGCGCCGAGGCCGGCGGGATGCGCGCCGGCGGCGACCAGCCGGTTCCAGGTCTCCTCGGAGCGGGTGTTCGCGAAGATGATCTCGAATCCGTCCTCGCCGGTGTAGCCGGTGCGCGCGACCATCATGCCGTTGGAGAGCCCGGCGTTGAACGGCGCCAGGGCCTCGGTCCCGGCCCGGGCCTCGGGGAAGGCCTTCCAGAAGATCTCGCGGGCGCGCGGGCCCTGGATCGCGAGCAACGCGCGATCGCGCTGCGGCGTGATGTGCACCGCCGATTCGGCGCGCTCGGCGAGGCTGCCCAGCCAGCGGATGTCCTTCTCGGCTGTTCCCGCGTTCACCACCAGGCGGAAGAAGTCGTCGCGGAAGAAATAGACGATGAGGTCGTCGACCACACCAGCGGACTCGTTCAGCAGGCACGAGTAGAGCGCCTTGCCGGCCGTCTGCAGTTTGTCGACGTTGTTGGCCAGGGCGTGGCGCAGGAAGGTGCGCGCGCCCGTGCCCTCGATGTCCACCACCTGCATGTGGGAAACGTCGAAGAGCCCCGCTTCGCGACGCACCGCGTGGTGCTCCTCGATTTGCGAGCCGTAGTGGACGGGCATGTCCCAGCCGCCGAAATCCACCATGCGAGCGCCTGAGGCGCGGTGGACGGCGTTGAGCGGTGTGGTCTTGAGCACTTTTTCTCCGGTCCCCGAATGCGAAAAGGGTCAGGCCGGCGCCGATCGCCTGCCTGACCCCTCTGTTCTTGGTACCTGAGAGATTTCGGAACCGATACGGAAGTTCCGGGCGCCCCTTCGGTGGACGGCAATGCCGCCAGCTCTCCAGAGTCCGGAGCATCGCCCCGGGTCCGATCGGTCCTTTTGCCTGAGAGTTTGCGGGTGCTTCCCCTTCGGCGACCTGGTTAGGGGACAGACCCCCTAACCAGATTCTCTCCCGGTCGGAT
>JBKJYC010000417.1:0-4293 GCA_046715885.1 Usitatibacter sp. | reverse complement strand
CTGTACGACGCGCGCTTTCGCGTGCAGCACGACATTTTCCTTCGATGAGCATCGCGTCGCCGTAGCTGAAGAACCGGTAGCGCGCGCGGACGGCGTGCGCATAGGCTCGGCGCACGTTGTCCGTGCCGGCGAAACCGGCGACCAGCATGAGCAGCGTGGACTTCGGCAGGTGGAAGTTGGTGACCAGCCGATCGACCACGCGAAACTCGAAGCCGGGAGCGATGAAGATGCGGGTCTCCGCCCCTCCGGCTTCCAGCTCACCTTCCGCGGCGCGCGCCTCGAGCGCCCGCAGGGTCGTGGTGCCAACGGCGATCACCCGCCCGTTCCTGGCCCTGGCGCCGGCGATCGCCTCCACCGTCGCGTCGGGGATGCTGTACCACTCCGAGTGCATCACGTGCGCCGAGAGGTCCTCGCCGCGCACCGGCTGGAATGTTCCCGCGCCGACGTGCAAGGTGACGCTCGCGAACGCCACGCCCTTGGCTCTCAGCACGCCGAGCGTCTTCTCGTCGAAGTGCAGGCCCGCGGTCGGCGCCGCGACCGCCCCGGGCCCGCGCGCGTACACGGTCTGGTAGCGCGACTCGTCCGCGGCGTCGGGCGCGTGCGTGATGTACGGCGGCAGCGGCACTTCGCCGTGGGCCGCGAGTTGATCAAGGACCGAGGCCCCGCCCACGAATCGCAGCTCGAACAGATCCTCGCTGCGACCCGTCACCTGCGCCTCGACGCCGCCCGAGAGAAGCAGCTTTCGTCCCGCCTTGGGCGTCTTGCTGGCGCGCACGTGCGCCAGCGCGCGGTGATCGTCGAGGATGCGCTCGACCAGCACTTCCACTTCCCCGCCGGTATCCTTGCGCCCGCGCAAGCGCGCCTTGATCACCTTCGTGTCGTTGAACACGAGCAGGTCAGCCGGATCGATGAGGCCGACGAGATCGCGGAAAGCGAGATCCTCGAGTGCGCCGTTGGCGCCGTCCAGGTGCAGCAGCCGGCTGGCGCAGCGCTCCGCGGCCGGATGCTGGGCGATCAAATCTTCCGGAAGGGCGTAGTCGAAGTCGGAGAGGCGCACCGGCAGATTATAATTTCGCTTCCTGCCGTTCGATTCACCGGTGGACTCCGGGCCGGGATGGCGGAATTGGTAGACGCACGGGACTCAAAATCCCGCGGTGGCAACACCATGGGGGTTCGATTCCCCCTCCCGGCACCACACCGACGAACAAAAAAAGAGGGGCAGAACAACTCTGCCCCGCAAGCGCACAGACCGCCTCGCGACGTGACCGGCAAGAACCGGGCGAAGCGTTGCGGCCGCTCCCATTGTGGCATGGGGGCCCGCCAGCCGTGTGGCGGCCGGACGGCCCCGGGCGGGGCTACAATTGCGGCGGGGGGATCAATGTCACGCAACGAGTTGCGGCCCCTCGCCTCGGCCCGGGCAGGAGGGGCGAAGGAAGCCGACAAACCTGACGATCGGATGGCGGACGCGGGTCGCGTTTCGCGCCTGCACGCCGGCCAACGCGTCGCTTTCGATCCCGACACGCCCTTTTTCCCCGAGCTTCCGGCAGCCAAGCTCGCGTCGTCCAACGCGCCGCCGCCGCTGGTTGCGTGGCGGGTCGCGCTGGTGGTGGCTGTCCTCGCCACGCTGATCGCAACGATCGTGGGATTGATCTACCTGTACTTCCGCGAGCGCCCGTCGAGCCCGATGCCTACGGATGCCGTCAAGGCCGTGCCGCAGGAAACGAAGTCGAGTGCGAGCGCCTCCGGATCGATTGCGCATGCGCCAGCACCTTCTCCCGCGCCTGCACCTTCACGCGCGCCAGCGCCCCCGGCCGCGCAGTCCGCGCCGGTCGCACCTGCCGCTCCAGCAACGGCTATCGTGAGAAGGGCCGCACGCCGCGCGGGCCCCGCGCCCGCCGCGCCCGCCGTGGAATCGCAGGGACCTGAGCCGCAAGCGGCGGCTCCGCGCTCGACGGTCACGCACACCAAGTCGGCCCTTGCCGGCGCCGATGCCCCGCAGGAGCCTCCCGCGCCGCAGCGCACCGCGCCTCCGGCGCCAGCCGTGGTGGACGCCCCACGCGCCGAGCCTCGCCCGAATGCCCGGCAGGAGCAGCGTCCCGCCGGCTGCACCAAAGCGGTCGCGGCACTCGGCCTTTGCGCGCCTGCGAAATGAACAAGAAAACGAACGACAAGCGGAGGAAATCGAAGATGCGCACGAACTGGGTAGGTGCCGCGATGGCCGCGGCGCTGTTGCTTCAAGGCATGGCGGCGCAAGGCGCCGCCCCGTTCAAGATCGTGACCGCGGATCCGCGCGGCACCTACTTCGCGATCGGAACGGATCTTTCCAAGATGGTGGCGCCCGCCGCCGACATCGAGCTGGAGGTCCTGCCCACCGACGGATCGGCCGCGAACATCAAGCTGCTGCGCTTCGAGCCGGGAGTGAAGTTCGCGGTGGTGCAGGCCGACGTCTACCAGGCCTTCGTCGATCGCGGCGCGGGTACGCAGAGCGCGGAAGCGGCCCGCATCATCCGCCCCCTGCGGGTCATCCTGCCGCTCTACAACACCGAGATCCACTACATCGTCAGGGCCGACTCCGAGCTGAATTACCTGCATGACATCAAGAACGCGAAGATCAACGGCGGCCTGCTCGGAAGCGGAGCGGCATTCATCACGCACACGCTCTACCGGATGATGTTCAATGGCGCCATCCCCGAAGCGAATGCGAGCTACCTTCCCAACGCCGAGGCGCTGGTCAAGCTGATCGGCGACAAATCGCTCGACGTGGTGGTCGTCGCCGCGGGGCAGCCGGCGCCGATCGTGGCCAACATGAAGCCCGAGGCGCAGAAGCTGATCAAGTTCCTGAAATTCGACCCGGCCCACGCTTCGAGCAAGCCGGCGCTGAAGGTCTACGCGCCCGCGGCCATTCGCGCGAGCAGCTATCCGAACCTGCTGAAGGAGGACTTCACGACGATCTCCGTGGGCGCCTTCCTCGTCACCTACGACTACAACCTGCAAAGCACGGTCGACTACATGGTTCGCTTCGCGAGATCGCTGTGCCAGAACTTTCCCGCGCTGCAGGAAAAGGGTCATCCCAAATGGCGCGAGGTCCAGCTCGCATTGCCGGAGCTCAACACCGGCTGGACGTACTATCCGCCGACGGCGAAGGAGATCCGCTCCTGCGCGGCCGCGAAGCCGCGCAAGCAATGCGCGACGGAGGAGAGAATCCTCGGGCTCTGCAACTGAATTGCGCCTACGCTTCCGCGCTCACGCTCCGGCCGTCATAGGCGTCTTCCAGCGCGAATTTCCGCTCGAAGCGCTCTTCGATGTCGCGCAAGACCTGGCGGCACCCTTTGGTGCAGGGCCTGGCTGCCGATAGCGCCCAGTTGCTGTCGATGGGCGGCACCCGTCGAATGGGACGAGGCGCCACGCACTCCTTGCATTCCACGGGTCGAAGGCGGGTGAATTCCTCGTCGACCAGTGAATACAGCTTGAGTGCGGATACGAATATCTTGGACATTCGCGCTCCGTGCATGAGTTTCCGCTCGGAGTGCTTCCGGCGAGTTGCCGGGCCGCTGGGAGGGCCAAGGACTGGCGCGTGAACAGTTTGTCACTCAACGCCCGACGTGACTGTAGGACGCTGCCTACAACCAGCCGGCTTCAGCGCAGGAAGCGGTTACGGTACTCGAGGGCGTCGAGGAAGCCCTGGAGCATCGCATTGCGCGAGGCCCCGCCGTCGAAGTACGCCACCCAGTTGTCGAAGCCGCCGGCGTCGGGCGCCCGGCGCAGCATGCCCACATAGACGGAGGTCACGAACACCTCCGAAGCGCTCACCTGCAGGAATTCCTGCGACTCGGAGAAGCCCACCATCACCTGGCCGCGCGTCATCGTGCCGCCATCGAGCTGGCCCAGCCAGTAGGCACGGCCCTGCGGATCGGCGGTGCGCCCGAGCACGTTCTGGTACACGAGATCCACGTACTGCCCGTTGGTGAGGGCACCGTACCTGTTGGTGAACTCCGGCGAGGAAGCGAAGCTCTGCGCGATCGTCGCCAGGGGGGTGCCCGCGCGGTAGCTCGCCACATGGCCCATGAGCCCGGCGTAATCGGGGATCCTCAGGAAAAAGGAGAGGTAGAGGCGCGTGCACTGCGGCAGGCCGTTCTGGAACTCCGCGGAGTCGAAGAAGGCACCGATCACCTGCGCGCGCGTCATCGCCGCGCCGTCGATCTGGTTGGTCCAGGTCTGCACGCCAGCCGCATCGCCCTCGCGGCCGAGGAAATCGCGGTACTGCTGCATCGCGAAGAGCCGCGCGCGCCCGAA
>JBKJYC010000416.1:0-5223 GCA_046715885.1 Usitatibacter sp. | reverse complement strand
CTTGATGCGGAAGGTGTAGCGCGTGCCGCCCTCCTCGGGCTGGGGGATCGATTCGGCCACGAGCGGCACCAGCTTCACCGGCCGGGCGAGATAGTCGTAGGTAAGCAGCGGCTCGAACAGGTTCTCGCACACGCCGGTGGAGTAGCGGTCGTCGATCCTCTGCGGATCGAAGCCGGTCTCGGCCGTGCGGAACGCCATGCGCAGGACCTTCTTCTGCGCATCCGCGGGAAGCGCGGAAACGCCCAGGAGGGCGGCAAGGGCGACGGCGGCGAGGTGCAGGTGCTTCACGGGGGCGGGGCGGAAAACGCGAGATTATAGCGGTTTTGTGGGAAAAACATTCGTTATTTCAGGTATTTGGCGCGGGCTTCGAGGTCGATATCCACATACCGCAGCGCCTCGTGGATGAACTGGTGCTTGCGCCAGCCCAGCACCCACGGTTGAACGAACTGGTTGCGCTTGCGGTGCACGTTGAGCTTCCACGGCGCGTACACCGCGACCAGCCGCGCCATCTGCTGGTAGATGCGCTGGCGCTCGGCTTCCTGCGTGGGCGGGATGGCCGCGGCCTGCTCGTAGAGCTTGTCGAACTCCGCGAGCTGGAAGCAGCCGTCGTTGGAGGAGCCGCAATTGGGCCCGTAGAGGAGCTGGTAGAAGTTCTCGCCGTCGGGGAAGTCCCCGTTCCACGCGAGGTGCCAGGTCTGGAGCTTGCCGAGCTTGGATTGCTTGCGATGGTCGGGCCACTTCGCGACATCCACCGACATGCGGATCCCGATCGCCTCGAGGTTCTTCTGCCAGAGCTGGGTGAACTGGCGCGAGAGCTGCGAAGGGTCGGTGGCGTACTGGAACACGAGCGCGGAGCCGTCGGGAAGCTCGCGAAACCCGTCGCCGTCGCGGTCGACGTACCCGAACATGTCGAGCAGCGCCTTCGCCTTGGCGGGGTCGTAAGTCTTGCCCATGCTGAAGTTCGGGTCGTAGCCGAGGATGCCGGGAGGCAGCGGCGTCTGCGCCTCGATGGCGGTGCCGTTGCGGATCAGGTTCACCTCGGCGTCGATGTCGTAGGCGAGGCCGATGGCGCGGCGCAGGGCCACCTTCTCCGGCGTGTAGCCGCCCATCACCGGATCCTTCATGTTGTAGTACAGGTAGGTGACGTCCGAATCGATGCTCGCCATGTACTGGATGCCGCGCTTCTCCACCCACGGCGCGGGCCGGTCGTTGGGCAGCGCCATGCTCTTGAAGTCGTAGGGCAGGTTGATCCAGTCGAGCTCGTTGTTGAGGAAGGCGAGCCAGCGCGGCTGCGATTCCTCGATCACGTAGATCTCGACCCGGTCGAGCTGCGGGATGCGCTTGCCCTTCATCTGAGCGAAGAGCTTCTGCGAGAGCACGTCGCCGGCCGCGGGCTCGGCGTCGTAGTAGGCCTCGCGGAAACCGGGGTTCTTCTCGAGGACGATCTTGGAGGAGCGCTTCCACTCCTTCAGCCGGAACGGTCCGGTGCCGACGGGGTGGGCGCCGATGTCGGTGCCGTAATGCTCCACCACCTCGCGCGCCTGGCCGCCGAGGGTGGCCATGGCGAGAATGTAGAGGAAGTTGTAGTCGGACTTGGCCAGGCGAATCTGCAGCGTGTGGCTGCCCTGCACCTTGATGCCGGAGATCGGCTCGTCGTAATCGAGCTTGCCCGCCTTCTTCGCCTTCTCGGCGGCGGCGTCGATGCCCTCGATGCGCCCCTCGACCATCCACGCATTGGGCGAGCGCACGCCCGGGTCGATGAGGCGCTTGATGGCGAACTCGTAGTCCTTCGCCGCTAGCTCGCGCTTCTTGCCCTTGAACGCGGGGTCGTCGGCGAAGAAGATGCCCTTCTTCAGCTTGATGGTGTACAGGCGCCCGCCCTCGGCGATCTCGGGCATCGACTCGGCCGTCTGCACCTTGAGCTTGTACGGGCGCGCGAGCATGTCGTAGGTGAGCGGCGGCTCGAGGATCTCGTCGATCACGCTGTACGAATACCCGTCGGAAGCGAAGGCCGGATCGAAGTTGGTCTCAGCGATGACGAAGGGGATGCGCAGGACCTTCTGCGGCGCCGCGAACACGGGGCCTGCGAAGGCAAGCAACGCCGCGGCCGCGAGGAGCCGCACAAGGAAGGAGGCAGGACGCATGGGGCTACTTGCCTCCCGCCGCCGCGTGTTTCGGCAGGTCGATATCGACGTATTTCCACCATCCCCGCATCACGGGGTGGCGGCGGTACCCGATGGCCCACGGCTGAGAAAGATCCGTGAGGATGCGGTGCGTTCCCAGGCGCCACGGCGCGTACACCAGAAAGAGGCGGTTCATTTCGCGGTAGATCCCATTGCGCTCCGGGCCGTCGGGCAGGCGCTTGGCCTGCTCGTAGAGCCGGTCGAACTCCGGCAGGCTGAAGCGCGCGTGGTTCGCCTGGCCGCCGTTGGGGCCATAGAGCATGACGAAGAAGGCATCGGCATCCGGGATCGCCGCCGTCCACCCGAGACCCCACATCTGGAGCTTTCCGGCCTTGGATTCCTTCAGGAGATCCGGCCATTTCGCCTTCTTGAAATACATGTTGATTCCGATGGCATCCATGTTCTTCTTCCAGTTCTCGTCGAGCGCCTTCTGCGGCCCGTCGGGCCGCGAGGCGTATTCGATCGCGAAGGACTTGCACTCGTCGGACGGATACCTGCGCGGCAAATCGCGCCAGCCGTCGCCGTTGCAGTCGACGTAGCCGTACATGTCGAGGAGCGCCTTGGCCTTGGCCGGACTGTACTCGCTCGCCGTCGAGCGAAAATCCGGGTCGTAACCCATCGCGCCGGGCCCGATCGGGCTGTGCGCCGGGATCGCCTGGTTGTTGCGCCCGATGGCGATCTCGGCGCCGATGTCCTGCCCCAGCACGATGGCGCGGCGCAGCGCGATCTTCTCGGGCTCAAGGCCCCCGACCACCGGGTCCTTCATCCCGAAGTACGAGTACGTGAGCTCCATGCCGGGCGTGCGCTGCGCGACGATTCCGCGGCGCTTCAGGTCGCCGGCGAGCTCGCCGTTGGGCACCGTGAGGTTGGCGAATTCGTCGGGCAGGCGCTCGAGGAAGTCATGCTCGTTGTTGAGGAACGCGAGATAGCGCGGCTGCGCTTCCTCGATCACGTACACCTCGATCCTGCCGACCATCGGCATCTTCTTGCCCTTGTTCGCGGCCTGGATCGACTGGGCCAGCGGGTCGTCGGCGGCGGGGCTGAAATCGAAGTACTCTTCGCGGAAATTCGGATTCGGCTCGAACACCATCTTCGAGGACCGCTTCCAGAACGTGAGGCGGTAGGGTCCCGTGCCCACGGGATGCTCGGCGATGCGGTCACCGTAATGCTCGACGACCTCGCGCGCCATCGCGCACGCGACGTTGCAATAGGCGAGGTAGTAGAGAAAGTTGTAGTTGGGCTGCTTCAACCGGATCTGCCACGTGTAGCGGTCGAGGGCGCGCAGCCCTTCGACCTGCGCCTCGTAGTCCATGCGGTTTTCCTTGCGCGCCCGCGCAAGGACTTCATCCATCCCGGCGATGTTGCCTTCGAGGAGGTAGAGGTTCGGCGAGCGCTTCCTCGGATCGAAGATGCGCTTGAGGGAATAGACGTAGTCCTGGGCCGTGAGCTCGCGCTTCTGCCCCTTGAATGCCGCGTCGTCGGCGAAGTAAATTCCCGGCTTCACGCGCATCGTGTAGAGCGTGCCGTTCTCGCTGATCTCCGGCATCTGCGCCAGCGTATTCGCAACGAGCTTGATCGGCTTGGCGAGGTAGTCGTAGGCGAGCGGGGTGTCGAAGATGTTGGCGATGACGGTCGAGGAGTAGAGGTCGGAGACCTCCGCCGGGTCGAATCCGGTCTCGGCGATCAGGAATGCGTAGCGGAAAACCTTGGTGGTGTCCGCGGCGGGAAGTGCCGCCGGGCCGGCGAGGAGCGCGCCCAGGGCGAGCGCGAAAAGAGAGTGAATTCGCATGAACGAAGTCCTTGTGGGACCGGTGGACCGAGCTGTCTGCGCGCGATTATGCGCTACACTTCGACCCCGTCCGTAACCGAAAATTGCCGCATTTTACTGGGAAAGCGAGACCTCGATGGCATTCCTGCAAGGCCGGAAAATCCTCGTCACCGGCATGCTCTCGAACCGCTCGATCGCCTACGGCATCGCGAAGGCCTGCCAGCGCGAGGGCGCCGAGCTCGCCTTCACCTACCAGGGAGAGGGCATCAGGGAACGCGTCATCGACCTCGCCAGGCAGTTCGACACCAGCCGCGTCTTTCCGTGCGACGTGGCCGACGACGCGCAGATCGAGGCCCTGTTCGCCCAGCTTCGCGGGCACTGGGACGGCCTGGACGGGCTGGTGCATGCGATCGCCTTCGCGCCGCGCGAGGCGCTGAAGGGCGGGTTCCACGAGAGCGTTTCCCGGGAGAGCTTTCGCATCGCCCATGACATCTCCAGTTACAGTCTCGCCGCGCTCGCCAAGGCGGCCGCGCCGATGATGCAGGGCCGGCCGGGCTCCATCCTCACGCTCTCCTACCTGGGGGCGGTGAGCGCGGTACCGAACTACAACGTGATGGGGCTCGCGAAGGCAAGCCTCGAGGCGGGTGTGCGCTACCTCGCCTCCAGCCTGGGACCGCAGGGCATCCGCGTGAACGCGATTTCCGCGGGGCCCATCAAGACGCTCGCCGCGGCGGGCATCGGGGGGTTCTCGAAGATCCTGCACTTCGTCGAGAAGAACGCGCCGCTGCGCCGCAACGTGTCCATCGACGAGGTCGGCAATTCCGCCGCCTTCCTGCTTTCCGACCTCGCCAGCGGCATCACCGCGGAAGTCCTGTACGTCGATGCCGGGTTCAACACCATCACGCCCGGCATGGAAATCGAGTAGCGCCGGAATCAGCTGGCGCCGAACTTGCTCGGCGCTTTCGGGCGCTGCGGCGTCTCGGTCTGCTGCGGCGCCGAACCGCTGTCCTTCTTCTCCAGCACGTCCTTGCGCACGCTGACGCCCACGCGCCCGCGCACGCTCGCGAGCGAGGCCTCCAGCTCCTGCGCCGCCACCGCGGAGCGCAGCTGCGTGCCCAGCCCCTGGCGCTTCGCATCGTCGATCCTTTCCAGCTCGACCACGCGCGTGACCTTGACGAGGGAGTAGCCCGCCGGCGTCGTGACCCCGAGGTACGCCGGCAGCTTCTTCGCATCGGCGCGCAGCACCGCGTCCAGGACCTGCGGGAAGAGCCC
>JBKJYC010000415.1:0-2757 GCA_046715885.1 Usitatibacter sp. | reverse complement strand
GCCTTCAGCCTGCTCGTCGACCGCAAATCGATCCAGGAGCACATCTACGGCCGCACCGGGGAGCTCACCGCCAACTTCCTCAACTCCCCGGAGCGCTTCCGCTCGAAGAGCCTGAAGTGGGAATTCGACATCAACAAGGCGAACCAGGTCCTCGACGCCGCCGGCTGGAAGCGCGGCCCCGACGGCCTGCGGGCCAAGGACGGGAAGAAGCTGAAGTTCCTGTTCCAGACCTCCACCAACGCGCCGCGCCAGAAGACCCAGGCGGTGATCAAGCAGGCCTGCCAGAAGGCGGGAATCGAGCTGGAGCTGAAGTCGGTCGTTGCCTCGGTGTACTTCTCGACCGACGTGGCGAACCCCGACACGAGCAACAAGTTCTACGCCGACATCCAGATGTTCAACTGGACCCAGGGGCCGCCCGATCCCGACCAGTTCATGAATTTCTTCTGCTCCTGGGAGGTCCCGACCAAGGCCAACAAGTGGGCGGGGCGCAACGCCTCGCACTGGACCCATCCCGAGTACGACCGCCTCCACCGCGCCGCCGAATCCGAGATGGACCCGGTCAAGCGCGCCGCCATGTACATCCAGATGAACGACCTCGCGGTGGGCGGCGGCCACATCATCCCGCTGGTCATGCGCCCCGGGGTTGCGGCGGTCTCGCGCCGGATGCGGCTGGTGCTTTCGCCCTGGACCTCGGCGTTCTGGGCCTTGCCGGACTGGTACCGGCAAGCGTAGAGTTTTTACCCCCCGTTCGCGGCCGCCGCAGGGTGGCCGCACCGGGGTTCCGCAGCCTTATCCCACCAGGAAAGGAGTCAACACATGGCGACTTTCGTCACGCTAGCCAATTTCACCGAGCAAGGCATCCGCAACTTCAAGGATTCGCCCGCCCGCTACGAGGCCTTCAAGGCGATGGCCGAGCAGCTCGAGATCAAGGTGAAGAGCTTCCACTACACCACCGGCGCCTACGACTGCGTCGTGATCCTCGAGGGCAGCGAGGAGAATGTCACCGCCGCAATGCTCAAGCTGGGCTCGCTCGGCAACGTGCGCACGCAGACGCTGCACACGATCTCGATCGAGGACATGAAGAAGATCATCGGCAAGGTCCAGCGCCTCGCCAAGGTTGCAGTGCCGGCCTGACGCTTCACGGGTCAGGGGAATGGACCCTTTCATTCCCCTGACCCCGATTTTCTACCGGGCGTCGAAGTGGATGTCCCGGGCCTTGCGACGCCCCTCCTCTCGCGTGCCCTACAAGAACGTGCCGCGCCCGAACTTCCCGCTCGACCCCGACGTGGCCTGGGCGCCCGCGCCATAGCCGCCGGCCCCGCGCGGCCTAGCGCGCCGAATGCTGCCCCGCCCGCGTGACCTCGGCACTTTCTTTGCTCGGCGAGCCCGGCGTAGTACGCGCGCAGGATCTCGAGCACCTCGGGACGCGAGAACTCCGGCGCGACCGGGCTGCCTTCGGACAGCGCCTTGCGCAAGCCAGTGCCGGACACCTGCAGCCGGTCCGCGTCGCCGTGCGGGCAGGTGCGCCCGGAGGCCATGCCGCCGCAGGCGTAGCACCAGAACGTGAGGTCGAGCTTCATCGGCTGGATCTGGAGCGAGCCCGCGGGAATCTCGTCGAAGATCCTGTGCGCGTCGAATGGCCCGTAGTACTTGCCGACGCCCGCGTGGTCGCGTCCCACGATCTGGTAGGCGCAGCCGTAGTTCTGGCGAAACACCGCGTGCAGCAACGCCTCGCGCGGCCCGGCGTAGCGCATGTCCAGCGGATATCCCGCCTGCACCACGTTCCATTGGGCTACATTCACGGACACAATGAAATCCTGGCTCCTTCCGTCCACAAGGAGCTCGAGGGCAAGTCCGCCGGCGATGTCATCGAAGTGCCGATCGACGGCAATCGCATCTTCGGCCCGAGGGACGAGTCGCTGGTTTTCACCGATCGCGTCGAGAACGTCCCCGAGGAGTATCGGCAGGTCGGCACCTCCATCCTCATGGAAAACGACAAGGGCAAGACCCGCAGCTTCATCGTGACGCGGGTGGACGACGGGAAGCTCACTGTCGACGGCAACAACCCGCTTAGCGGCAAGGAGGTCGTCTTCGGGCTCGAGATACTGAAGGTGCGCGACGCAACCGATGAAGAGATGAAAGCCGGCGGAGCGATCGGCGCGGCGCCGAGTATCGACCCGTCACTCATGAGACCGGTTTGAAGACTTCACGGAAGGAGAGGTGACCTATGAGCGAGCAAAAACCCAAGACCAAGGTTCCCGACGGCCAGACACGCTTCTACACGACGCGCCAGAAGGCGCCGAACGAAAAGGGGTTTGTCGGCTACGAAATCGTCTGGAAGTCGTTCCAGAAGGAAGTCGAATACAAGACGCCGAAGAAGCCGTAGTTCGACGGAAGCCCGGCTTTCAGCTGCAGGAAGGCGCGATGTCGGGAGGCGGCATGACGATCCTTCCGTCGGCGCCGCGCTCGAGCCTCGCGCAGGTTTCGCGATAACGCGCCGGCAGGTGAGCCGCCAGCTCCGGCAGGCAGGCGATCTCGAGGGACGGCAGGTACTCGCATTGCAGGTGCTCGGTGACCAGCGCGCCATGCCGCGTGAAATCCGGCCCGACGAAGAGGTCCTGGCCGCCGAGGCCGAGCGTGACCTCCGAGACCCGCAGCGTGCCGCCCAGGTGCGAGACGGTCTCGAACGGACGATCGTAGACGACGTGGAGGCGAGAGGCTTCGAGAGTGCGTTCGCGCCGCTGGGGTGCCAGCATC
>JBKJYC010000414.1:0-8016 GCA_046715885.1 Usitatibacter sp. | reverse complement strand
CAACTAGGGCTTCAAGCGCGCCCGGGCACGTGTGGCCACGCTGGCCACCGTAACGCTTACCGTGCCGGTCGCGCGTTCACGTAGAGCGCGTAGACGCCCTGGCTCGCGGCCATGAAGAGGCGATTGCCCTTCTCGCCGCCGAAGCACACGTTGGCGCAGCGCTCGGGAAGGTGGATGTGGCCGATGGCCTCGCCTTGTGCTGAGAACACGCGCACGCCGTCGAGCGCTTCGCTGCCCATTCCCCAGCCGCACCAGAGATTGCCCTCCGCGTCGATGCGAAAGCCGTCCGGCGTCCCGGGTCCTGCATCCACCAGCAGCCGGCGCTTGCCCAGCTTCTTCCCGCTCACCGCATAGGCGTGGATGTAGCGCGGGGCCGTCCCGCACTCGACCACGTAGAGCACCTTCTCGTCGGGCGAGAACGCAAGGCCGTTGGGCCGGTCGATATCTGCGGCGACCAGGCCCACCCGGCCGCTCGCGCCATCGATGCGGTAGACGTTCGTGGGCAGCTCCTGCGGGGCCCTGTGGCCCTCGTAGTCCCCAAGGATTCCGAACGGCGGATCGGTGAACCAGATGGAGCCGTCGGACTTCACCACCACGTCGTTGGGGGAGTTCAGCCGCTTGGACTCGAAGCGCTCCGCCAGGACCGTGAGGGTTCCGTCGCATTCCGTGCGGGTGACGCGACGCCCGCCGTGCTCGCAGGTGACCAGGCGGCCCTGCCGGTCGCGCGTGTTGCCGTTCGCGTATCCGGAGGGCTCGCGGAAAATCGTGGTCGCCCCGGCTCTCTCGTCCCAGCGCAGCATTCGGTTGTTGGGGACGTCGCTCCACACGAGTGCACGATGGTCGCCGAACCACACCGGACCTTCCGCCCAGCGCGACCCGGTGGCGATGCGCTCCACGCGAGCGCTCTTCAGCCGCAGCTTCTCGAAGCGCGGGTCGAGGACCTCGACGCGTGGATCGGGGTATCTCCCCGACGGAAGCCAGAGCGCGTCGGGATGGTCGGGAGAGGCCATGGCCGCGATCATAGCCAAATAAATGGAGTCCGACCCCACTTGTTGGTAACGTTAGGGGGGAGGAAACACCATGCGTTACTTTTTCGTCGCCGGCGCGCTCGCCATGCCGCTGGCAGCCGGCGCGCAGGACGCGAAATCGTGGCTCCAGTCCCAGGGGCTCGAGCCGGTCGAGGTAAAGGCGTTCCAGGAATTCGAGGTCGGCGTCGGCAAGGCGAAGGACGCGAAGGAGCAGAAGATCGTGGTCCTCGCGAAGGGCAAGCCCGTGTGGCAATCCAACGCGAAGGAGAACGAGCCCGCGGTCCGCTGGGCGGTGCACTCCATCGGCAACGACATCGACGGCGACGGCCAGCCCGACCTGCATTTCTCCGGCCACACCGGAGGCGCGCAGTGCTGCACCACGCACTACATCTACAAGCTCAAGCCCAAGGTCGCGCGCCTGGCCGCATATTCCGCGAAGAACGTGGGCGGCGGCGATTTCCTCGACGTGCCCGGCCGCAAGGCGCCGATCATGGTGACCGCCGACGACTCGTCCGCCTATGGCTTCGCGCCTTATGCGAACTCGTACTTTCCCGCGGTGATCCTCGAGGTGACGCCGAAGGGCCGGTTCCAGTTCGCCTTGGACCTGATGCGCTCCAAGCTGCCCGGCCAGCCGCCCCCGGTGTGCGCCCAGCCCGCCGCGACGGTCAACCCGTGGCTGAAGGAACGCTGCGGCGAGTACGTGACCTCGCGCCGCAACGCACGCACCGCGGAGATCAAGACGAAGCTGGCCGAGATCAAGTCGCGCCGCTCGGCCGACCAGCTGAAGTGGGACGACTACTACGCCACCGGCGTGCTGGCCGCGGTCTCGGCCGAGCTCAATCGCTACGCCTATACCGGCCATGCCGGTGCCGGCATCAACTGGCTGGAGACCATCTGGCCCGGCAATGACGCGGTGAAGCTGAAGATGCTCGGCAACCTGCGGCAGGCATGGGGCAAGAGTGTCTTCGCCGAGGACCTGAAAACCCTTGCTGCCGACTATCGGTAGGTCCAGCCTCGACGAAGGTGCGCGAGGAAGGTCCAGCCTCGACGAAGGTGGCCGGGGAAGGTCCAGCCTTCCCCGCAACGCCGCGGCCGCTGACGCTGCGGTGCCCTCGGGAACCGAAAATGACCGGCGGCTGCGGAACTCGTGGCCTCTACAGATCGAACGGAAGCAGGCCCCGTTCGATCACTTGCACACTCAAACAGTCCTTGTATGTTTCGTCGCCGGGGTTGCCGCGGTAGGGTCGCGGTAGCTGGGGTGGAGGGACAGGACAGTCCATCTGGCTTTTTCGAGCACAGACTCGGTGAGATCTCTCCCGCCCCTTCCGGCACCGTCGATAGGAATCTAGCGGCCCTAGCACGACCGCCGATTTGAGCAAGGCAACGGATCGGAAGCCCACCCCAGCTATTCCTAGCGTAGACCAGGGAGGCAGTCATGGGAATGTTTGTGGGTTGCGATGTGGGCATGGATTGGATCGACGTTCAGGTGCTCGAGCCCGACCGGCATTGGCGGTTAGCCAACAAGCCCAAGGCGCTGGAGCGGCTTGCCGCCGAGCTTCCCGCGGGTTGCACGGTGGGCATGGAAGCCACGGGGACCATGCATCGGCTCCTGGCCGATACCCTGGTTGCCGCCGGGCACACGGTCTATGTGTTGAACCCTCGATGGGTGCACCGCTATGCTGCAGGCTTGGGAACTCGTGGCAAGAGCGATCGGCGTGATGCCATGGTCATCGCCCGCTATGTGAAGGCCGAATTCTCCAGGCTGCACGCGCATTGCATCCCGACGGCCGAGCAGGTTGAGTTGCGGCGGCTCCTTCATCGCCGGGCCGAGCTGGTGAAGCTCAAGACCGCGACCCGCCAAAGCCTGGGAGAGGAGGCTGCGCCGGTGCTCCGGGAGTTCAAGCAGCTACTCGGGCGCATTGACGCCGATCTTGCCTCCTTGTTGCGCTCTAATCCTCAATGGAGGCAGCTCGCGCTTGTCTTGCGCAGCATCCCGGGTGTGGGCCCGCTGGTCGTCGCCCACCTGGTGGAGGCCTTCGCGAGCAAGCCTTTCGCAGCTGCCGATTCGTTCATCGCTCACACCGGAATGGATCCACGGCCCAATGATTCGGGGCGCAGGCGAGGCCGGCGACGGCTCACGCATCACGGGGATGCGTTGCTGCGCGGCGCGCTGTTCATGGCCGCCATGGCAGCCAGCAAGCGATCCGAATGGCGGGCGGTCTATGACAACAACCGTCGAAAGGGTTTGCCCTCGACGGCCGCGCTCATCGTAGTGGCAAGAAAGCTGGCACGCGTGGCCTTCAGCCTGTTCAAGAGCGGCCAGAGCTATGCCCCACAAAAGCTCGGAGTCACGATGAGCTCTTGCGCAGCGTCATAGAATCTCGCCGAAACCCCGGTCACTTTCGGTCTCGTCGGCACGCTCAAAGGCATGGCCCTTCCCCGGCCACCTTCATCGAGGAGCCGGTGGCTGCGATCAGCTGCTGGAATTCGCGACGACCTGACCGGGAGGAAGGGCCCGATCCCTTCACGGACCGTAGAGCCGCCGAGGAGACCGAAAGTGACCGGGGTTTCGGCGAGGACTGTCTGAGTGTGCAAGTGATCGAACGGGGCTTGCTTCCGTTCGATCTGTAGAGGCCACGAGTTCCGCAGCCGCCGGTCATTTTCGGTTCCCGAGGGCACCGCAGCGTCAGCGTCAGCGTCCGCGGCGATGCGACATTCGGTCCGTGAAGGAATCGGGCCCTTCCTCCTTGCGACTTCGGTCCAAAAAAGAAGCCGGCCCTCGGGCCGGCTTCTTTTCAATGGAACGGCGACTACTTCTTGGCGGGAACGAGCTGCTTGCCCGCGTCGGCCGGCTGGGACATGCCCGGCGTGGTGGCGCCGGCGGCGGGCTTGGTCATATCGCTCGCTGCCGAGGCGCCGGTGGCAGGCGTTGTCGCGCCCGTGGAGGGCGTCGGGGCGCCGGCGGTCGTCGTCGTGGCTCCGGTGGCGGGCGCTGCGGTCGGCGCTGCGGCGGGCTTGGGCGCCTCGGCGGCGGGCTTGGCGTCGACTTTGGGCGGCGGCGGGGTTTCGGTCTTGCCGCAGGCCGCGAGGCCCACGGCGATCAGGGCGGCAAAGAGATAGGTGAATTTCATGGTTCGAGCTTCCTTGGGTTGGTTTTCGACTGGAGCTTTGTGTTTCGCGTGGCGACCGGCTAGCTGCGGTGCAGCGCGCCGCTGCGCGCGCCGAGGCCAACGCGAAATTCTAGCAAAGAAAGACCCGGGCCGAAAATCCCGCGCGCCAGAAAACCCTGCTGCTTCAAAGGCCCAAGGTCGTCGCCGAGACCGCGGGCTCGGACAAGTCCCAGATTTCCTCGAAGCGCTGCAGGATCGGCGTGGCGTCCACGGGCGAGTGCAGCGCAACAATCGCGCGCGGCTGCAGGTGGTCGAGCTGATGCCACACGCTGTGGTCGTCGGCGATGACGAAAGGATCGGAGGCGTGGCGCGCCTGCGCGAGCGTGCGGTGGATTTCGATCGACATCGGGAACTGCCGCAGCAACGTGAGCAGGCGCGGGCATTCGCGCGCCAGGTGCTCGGGCTCGTGCAGCGCGATCTGCAGCTTGTGGACCCGGCCGCCGACGAAGAACGCCCGCAGCTTGTCGGCGCGTGCCGGCGAATTGAACCCGCGCTGCGCGAGCGTGACATCGAAGATGCGCAGGCGCCGCTGCGCCGCGCCGATCACCTGGTCGATGGCGCAGAGCGATTCCGCGACGCCGGAAATCTGCCGGTAGCTGGTCTCGTTCCTCGGCGTTTCGTCGCTCATCCTTGGCTCCCATCGGCCGCATGCACGAAGCCCTGCTTGTACCACGCGTAGGCGAGGGCCCAGAATTCGGCGCCGGCCTTTGCCGGGCCGCGAAGAGCGCGCGCATCGGCGAGCTCGCGCAGCGCACGTGCCGCCTGCGTCCCCGCCCGCACCGCCTCGCCGTTCATGAAGAACATCGTGCCAGAAAACAGCAGGCGCGATCGGCGGTCCAGCACCAACCCGCCCCGCGCCGCGCGCTCCTCGAAGCGGCGACGGGACCGGGGGCGCGGCGGCGGCTCGAAGAAGACCTGGTGCTTGGGTTCCGAAAGGAAGCACCCGCCGAATTGCGCCACGTCGGCGTCACTCCAGCGGATGGCCCGCAAAGCGCGCCGCATATGCGCGAGGACGTCGCGCGGAATCTCCCCGGCGTGCTTCGCGGGGCGCGCTTTCGCATCCCGGTAGTGGCCCGCGGGCTCCAGCCTTTCGTGGAGGAAATCGAGGAACGCACCGACCAGCTCGCGATCGCTCGGCGCCCGGAATCCCACCGACCAGGTGAGGCATTCCGTCTCGGCGACGCCGTAGTGCGCCACGCCCGGCGGCAGGTAGAGCATGTCGCCGGGATCCAGCACCCAGTCCTTTTCCGCCACGAATCGGCGCAGGATTTTCAGCGGCAGGCCGGGCTCGAAGCTGAGATCCTTTTGTCCGGAGATCTGCCAGCGGCGGCGTCCCCGGCCCTGGAGCAGGAACACGTCGTAGGAATCGACGTGCGGCCCCACCGAGCCGCCGGGCACCGCGTAGCTCACCATGAGGTCGTCGACGCGCGCGTGCGGTATGAAATCGAAGCGCTCGAGGAGCCGGGCGGCGCGCGCGGAGAAATGGTTCGTGTCCTGGACGAGGATGCTCCAGTCCCGGCGTGGAAGTTGCTTTAGCTGGGAGCGCGAGAAAGGCCCGTGCCCGAGCGACCAGCGCTTGCCGCGGCGGCGCACCAGACGCGCGTTCGCGTCGGCCTCGCCCGCGAGGCGCAGGACTTCACCCGCGTCGAGCGGATCCTGGAATCCCGGGAACGCGCCGCGTATAAGCAGCGGCTTCCTCTGCCAATGGCGCCGCAGGAAAGCGGCCGGATCGAGGCCCCCGAGGAAGGCGTGCTTCACGACTTGCGTGTCATGAATTTGGATTAGTATTGACCGGACCGTCGAGCGAAAAAAGACATGCTACAGGTAGGCCAAGCGGCACCGGCTTTCTCGCTCCCCGACGCGAGCATGGAAATGATGAGTCTTTCCAGCTACCGGGGCAAGAAGAACGTCGTCCTCTATTTCTATCCGAAGGACGGCACGCCGGGCTGCACCATCCAGGCGATCGACTTCTCCGATCGTGAGAACGAGTTCCAGCGCCTGGACACCGTGATCTTCGGAGTGTCGCGCGACGACGTGCTGTCGCACGCGGCGTTTCGCGACGAGCACGGCCTCACCGTGCAGCTGCTCGCGGACACCGAGGAGGAAGTCTGCCGCATGTACGAGGTGATCGCCGAGCGCCAGTACGAGGGTCACACGCGAAACTGCGTGCGGCGCTCCACGTTCGTGATCGACAAGAAGGGCACCATCCGCCACATCCTGAGCGAGGTGAGTCCGCGCAACCATGCCGACGAGGTGTTGAAGGTCGTGAGGCAGTTGAACGGCCATGCGAATTGACCGCGACACCGTCGTCACGCTCGCGTGCGACTTGCGCGACTGCGACGGCCGGCCCGTCGAGGACGAGGGCACGCTCCTCACTTACCTGCACGGCGGCTACGGAGGCATCTTTCCCAAGGTCGAGAACGAGCTCCAGGGCCGTGAAGCCGGCCAGGAGGTGAAGGTCACCCTCGAGCCCGAGGACGCGTTCGGCGATTACGATGCGGAGCTGGTCCGCGTGGAGCCGCGCGGCAAGTTTCCCGAGGCCCTCGAGGTCGGCGTGCGTTTCGAGGGCGTGCCCGGCGAGAGCGAGGAAGACGCGTTGATCTACACAGTCACCGACGTGTCGCCCGACGCGGTGGTCGTCGATGGCAACCATCCCCTCGCGGGCGAGCGGATGTGGTTTCGCGGCACCGTGCGCGGCGTCCGGCGCGCGACCGAGGAGGAAGTCGAGCACGGCCACGTCCACGAGGATCTTGGCCTCACTGCGGCCGAGGCTCGAAAGTAAACAGCCCGGGGACGCCAGGGTCCACCGTCACCTTCACCCAGCCCACCCACGGGCTCCCGTACGTTTCCAGGCGCGTCAGGTTTGCAACGGCGCGTCCGTCTTCGTCGGTGAAGGGCTGGTCCACGCGCTGCCAGTGCGTATCCCCATGGACGAATAGCACGGGTCGGCGCAGGCGCCGCGCCGCGTCCACCAGTGCCGAACGCAGCGGTGCATAGACACGCTGGTCGCTCTTCTCGAACGGGTTCGCGTGAACGATCACCACCAATGCCGGGGCGTTCGCGTCGAGCGCCTGCTTCCCGGCTTCGGCGAGCCAGGCAAGGTTCACCGCTTCCCGCCGGCGCTGCTCCGCCGCGGATGCCGCGTCGAATCCCGTGTTGTCATTGCTGCCCTGCACGTTGAGCGTGGCGAACACGACCCCGCCTCGCGTCCAGCGCGTCACCTCCGGATACTCGTCATGGCGCAGCGCCCCGATCGCGCGCCCCGACGGGAAAGGACCGCCGTAGAAGAGCGAGCGCAGCTTGGCGAGCCGCTCCAGCGGGTCCATGCCGCCGTTGCTGCTGCGGCGGCAGTCGACCCAGTCGTTGTCGCCGGGAATGAACAGGAAGGGGTGCGCGATGCGCTCGAAATCACGCTTGCGGTCCGCATAGATCGCGTCGGTGCAGGGCGAGTTTCCTCCCGCCTTCAGGTCGCCCACGTGGACCACGAAAGCGAGCGGCTCGGCGTTCATCGATTCGATCGCCCGCAGGAAGGCGACGGTTTCGTTCTCCCCGTAGGGCGTGTCCCCAATGATCGCGAAGGAGAACGCATCGGGATGCGGCGGACGCGTCGCACACCCGGCAAGCAGCAGCGCGAAGCCGAGCGCCAGGACGCCGCGCCGGGCCCTATTCATCCGCGAGCTTCTTCAGCCGGTAGAGGGCCTCGAGCGCCTCGCGCGGGCTCAATTCGTCGGGACGGATCGCGTCGAGGGCGTCGCGCAGCGCATCTTCGGGGGGGAGCGGGAGCGGGTCGGCGGCCGCCGCGGTGAAGAGGTCCGACT
>JBKJYC010000413.1:0-5578 GCA_046715885.1 Usitatibacter sp. | reverse complement strand
CGTCTGAAGGCCTGGGTCAGCCGGCGCTTCAACCTGATCGCGGAGGAGACAATCGTCGTCTCGCAGGTCGCGCCATCACTCCCCGGATTCCCGCCCGTGGCGACCGTGGTGGCGTTCTGGACGGCGGACGGCGCCCGCCACCGGTTCAGCGTGTTCAAGCCCGTGGACGAGATCCTCGAGGAGGATCTTCCGCCGGCCTGGTTGAAGCAAGCGCTCGTCGATTCCGACGGCTCTTGCGCCTGCTGCTGACCGAGGAGCGATCGACGTGCCCGAGCTCAAGCTGAAGACCGTCACGCGCACGCAGGGCAACAACCAGGCCCTGAAGGAGGGCGTCGTGAAACCGCGGGGCTTCGCCTTCGAGTTCGTCGAGATCGATCCGCTCATCGATGCGTTCCGGCGCATGGTGCGCGAGCGGGAGTTCGACGTCTGCGAAATGGCGATGACGACCTACATCACCGCGCGCGCGCACGGCAAGCGCATCACCGGGTTGCCGGTATTCCTGATGCGCGCCTTCCACCACGGCGCCATCAAGTACAACACCAAGTCCGGCATCCGGGAGCCCAGGGACCTGGAGGGCCGGAAGGTCGGCGTGAACCGCGGCTACACCGTCACCACCGGGCTGTGGGCGCGCAGCGTGCTCCAGCACCAATACGGCGTGGACCTCGGCAAGATCACCTGGGTACTCTCCGGGGACGAGCACGTCGCCGAATTCCGTCCGCCGGCGAACGTGGTGCCGATCGAGAAAGGCAGGAAGATGGCGGACCTGCTCGCATCGGGTGAGCTGGCCGCCGCCATCGGCGTCGATGCCGAGCACCCCGACGTGAGGTCGCTCATCCCCGATGCAAAGGAAGCGGGCTTCGAAGCGCTGCGAACGCGGGGACACTACCCGATCAACCACCTCCTGGTCGTGAAGGACGAGCTCCTCCAGGCCCACCCGGACCTCGCCAGCGAGATCTTCGAGGCCTTCGCGAAGGCGAAGCGCCTGTACGTCGAGCGCCTCGTGGCGGGGCGCATCGAGCAGCCCACGGCGGTCGACGAGCTCCACCGTCGCGTGATGCGCATCACCGGCGGGGATCCACTGCCCTACGGCATCGCGCCCAACCGCCAGGCCCTCGATGAGGTGACCCGGAGCGCGCTCGAGCAGAAGATCATCGAGCGCCCGGTCAGCGTCGAGGAGCTTTTCCCGCGCAGCACGCACGCGCTGGCCGGATAGCTGGATTAGAGTCGGACCGAGCGAAAACGAGTCGCACGTACCCTCAGGAGGAACCATGGCCGTTCAGGAAATCACGCGCAAGCCCCCGGTCTCGAAAAAACCCCAGGTCGCGGTCATGAACGCGGTGCACGACCTGCCCGTGCTGGTCGCCCGCGACCAGGGATTTTTCAAGGACGAGGGCCTGGACATCGACTTCGTGACGACGCCGGGCATGGCGCAGGTCTCGACGTCGCATTTCGTCAAGTTCGACTCCATCTTCGACCGGCCGCTCGATGCGGCCTACAACGACGGCGGCATCGACCAGTTCCGCATGTGCGAATGGGGCATCATGAAGCGCGCCGTGGAGGCTGAGAGCGAGGGGCTGCGCAAGCGCAAGATCGTGGCCCTGGGCGCCTCCATGTCGATGTTCGCCATCGCGGTGAGGCCCGACTCCGGGTTCTACGAGCCCGAGATGCTGAAGAACCAGCCGATCGCTGTGACTCCGAACAATGGCTCGCATTTCACGACGCTCAAGATGATGGAAGGATTCCTGGCCCAGGAGCACATCAAGACGACCGGCGCGGGCTCGATGCCCAAGCGCCTCGAGGCGCTGCGCCAGGGCAAGGTAGCCGCGGTGAGCTTGATGGAGCCGTGGATCAGCGTGGCGCAGAAGCAGGGGCTGCGCATCCTGATCGAGTCGCATTCGACCCGCAGCGAGGCCGCGGGCGACGACCTCGACGGGCCGACGCTCGCGAAGATGTTTCGCGCGCAAGCCCGGGCAGTCGAACTGATCGAGAAGGACCCCACGCCCTATATCCACTACCTGATCGCGGAAACCGGCGGCCTGCTCGAGCCCCACGAGCTGCAGTCCTGGCGTCTCCTGCACGCCGCGCCTCAGCCCTACACGCGCGAGCGCTTCGAGGACACCTACAGCTGGACGGTCAAGTGGAACATGGTGGTGCCCGGAGCCACCTTCGAGAGCACGGTCGACAACCGCGCGTGGGAGTAGGAGGAATGCAGCCCCCTGCCTCCAGGGTGACCCTCCCCGCGCTGCACGCGATGAAGCGCGAAGGGCGAAAGATCGTCGGCGTGGTCGCATGGGACTACCAGATCGCGCAGATCATGGACCGCGCCGGGGTGGACATCGTCTCTGTGGGAGACTCGGTCGGCATCAACCTGTGGGGGCACCCGAATTCGCTGGAGGTCACGCTGGACGAGATGGTCCTGGTCTGCAAGGCGGTTCGGCGCGGCGTCTCGCGGGCGCTGGTCAGCTGCGACTTTCCCTTCGGCCCGCTGCAGGAGGGCGCGGACTCCGCCTTGCGCGCGGCCATCCGGCTGGTCAAGGAAGGCGGCGCGGACATGGTCAAGCTCGATGGCGCCGCCGCGTTTCCCGCCGCCGTCGCCGCCATCGCGCGCGCGGGCATCCCGGTGTTCGCGCAGATGGGAATCACCCCCCAGACCGCGCTGCAGCATGGGGTCGAGTACGGCGCGATGCTCAAGGGCGGGGTGCAGCTGCCCGCGTCGATGACGGCCAGGCTCGTGGAGGAGGCGAAATGCCTCGAGGAAGCCGGCGCCAGCCTGGTCGACTTCACCAACTCCGGGCCGCTCGCCGGTCCCGAAGTCGTGCGCGCGGTTTCCCTCCCCGTGATCGGCGGGCTGGGCGGAGGACCGTGGCTCGACGGGCGGATGCGAATGGCCCACGCCGCCATCGGGTACGCGGCGAGCGCGCTCGATTCGAAAGCCGAGTCCTACGCGAACGTCGCGAAGATCACGCTCGAGGCCATCACGGCCTTCGCCGAGGATGTGCGCGCGGCGCGCCAGATCAAGGGCGGCATACCGGTCAAGCCCGCGCCCTGAGCGAATCACGCCATGCCCACCGCGGTCATCGACGGCCTCGCGACGCGCTACGAAGTGGTGGGCTCCGGGCCGCCCGTGCTGATGTTCTCCCCGGGCGGGTTCGACGCGACCCTGGAGAAGTGGTCCACGCTCGGCGTCTACGCGCGCACCAGGCCCCTGGACCATCTGTCGACGAAGTACTCGTGCATCGTTTTCGACCGGCGCGAGACCGGCCAGTCGGGCGGCCGCGTCGAACCCCTCACCTGGGCCCACTACGCCGCGCAGGGCAAGGGATTGCTCGAGCATCTGGGGATCGAACGCGCGCACCTCATGGGCGGGTGCATGGGCTGCTCCTCGGTGCTCGCCTTTGCCGTCGCCTATCCGCAGGCCGCGATCAGCATGATCCTCTGGTGGCCGGTGGGCGGGGCGAAGTACCGGATCAAGGGCCGGCAGCGCTTCGCCGAGCACCTCGCGTTCGTGCAGCAGCATGGGCTGGCGCAGGTGGTCGAACTGGTGGCGCGCGAGGGAAAACCGTTCGGCGCGGACCCCAGGGGCGGCCCGTGGGCTTCGGCCATCAAGCACGACCGCGGCTTCGCCGCGTCCTATGCGAAGCTCGACGTCGAGAGCTACAGGATCCTCGTGGCCGGCATGGCGCGCGCCCTTCTGGACCGCGACACCGCGCCCGGCGCCGAGCCCGAAGAGCTGCTGCGCCTGGACATCCCCGCCCTCGTCGTCCCGGGACAGGACGAATCCCACGCGACTTCGGCAGCGCGCTACCTGGAAGAGTGTCTGCCGCGCTCGCAGTACTGGGACGCTCCCGTACCCGAACAGACCGAAGACCGCGCCTCGGTCCGGCTGCTGCAGTTCCTCGAAAGTTCCGCCCCAAGATGATCATCGACATTCACTGCCACTACACGACGGAGCCGCAGGCGGTGCACCTCTTCCGCGACAAGCAGCTCGCGGGCCTGGCCGATCCCGCCCGCAAGCCGGGCTCCATCGACCTGGGCATCAGCGACGAAGCGCTGATCCAGAGCGTGCAGCCGCAGATCCGGTTCCAGAAAGAGCGCGGCATCGACCTCGCGATTTTCTCGCCGCGCGCCGCCGGCATGGCACACCACGTGGGCAGCGAGGCGGTGAGCATGCAATGGACGCGCGTCAGCAACGACCTGATCCACCGCCTCTGCACGCTGCTCCCCGACAACTTCGTCGGAGTTGGTCAGCTGCCGCAGTTTCCCGGCGCGCCGCCCCAGAACTGCATTCCCGAGTTGGAGCGAATGGTGAAGGACCTCGGGTTCGTCGGCGTGAACCTGAATCCCGACCCCTCGGGCGGCCACTGGAGCGGCCCGCCGCTGACGGACCGGCATTGGTACCCGCTCTACGAAAAGCTGTGCGAGCTCGAAGTCCCCGCGATGATCCACGTGTCGTCGTCGTGCAACGCGAACTTCCACGCCACCCGCGCCCACTACCTCAACGCCGACACGACTGCGTTCATGCAGCTCATCCAGCGCAACCTCTTCGAGGACTTCCCGACGCTCAAATTCGTCATCCCGCACGGCGGCGGCGCGGTCCCTTACCACTGGGGACGCTACCGGGGGTTCTGCGTGGACCTGAAGAAGCCGGAGCTCATCGGCGAGCTGCTGAAGAACGTCTACTTCGACACCTGCGTGTACCACCTGCCCGGCATCGAGCTGCTCACGCGCGTGATTCCGGACGACAACATCCTGTTCGCCTCGGAAATGATCGGCGCGGTGAAAGGGATCGATCCCGAGACCGGGCACCATTTCGACGACACCAAGCGCTACGTCGACCAGGTCGAGGCCCTCACCGAGGAGAGCCGCCACAAGATCTTCGAAGCGAACGCCCGCCGGGCCTATCCGCGGCTCGACGCGTTGCTCACCCGCCGCGGCCACACCGCCCGGGCGCTCCAGAGGAGATAGCCGTGAACGACAAGACCACCCCCGCGCTTGGCGACGTCCGGCGCGACTTCGATCGCGTCCCCGCCGTGGTCGTCGCCAAAGCCTCCGCATTCGCCGCCTCGATCCTCGCCGATGTCGCCGGTCGCCGCGGGACGCTCGACGGGCGCATCGGGCCGGTCGTGCCGAGCCTGCGCATGGCCGGCGTCGCGTTCACGATCGAGGTTCGCGCCGGCGACAACCTGATGATCCATGCGGCGATGACCCTGGCCAAGCCGGGGGACATCCTCGTGGTCGACGGCAAGGGCGACCGCACCTGCGCCCTCATGGGCTCGATCATGATCAACGCCTGCCAGAAGCTGGGGCTTGCCGGCGTGGTGCTCGACGGGGCCCACCGCGACACCGAGGAGCTGCGCGAGATGGGCTTCCCGGTCTATTCCGTGGGCGCCAATCCCAACGGGCCCACGAAATTCGTCCCGGGCCGCATCAACTGGCCGATCTCGTGTGGAGGCGTGGCGATCCACCCCGGTGATCTGGTCGTCGGCGATGCCGATGGGGTCGTGGTCGTGGAGCGCGAGAAGGTCGAGGCGCTGCTCGAGCTGGCGGCGAAGAAGGTCGCCGAGGAGCGCTCTCGCAT
>JBKJYC010000412.1:0-3391 GCA_046715885.1 Usitatibacter sp. | reverse complement strand
CTGCCCGATCGCCGGCATGGCCGACGAGGCGCGCCGCTTCTACGCGCTGCAGTTCCATCCTGTTTTTTTAAATTATAGGGAGTGCAGCGAGATCTACACGCGCTTCGTGCACGACATCTGCGGCGCGGGCTCGAGCTGGAGCATGCCGCAATTCGCGCCCGAAGCGATCCGGCGCATCCGCGAGCAGGTCGGCACCGACGAGGTGATCCTGGGTCTGTCCGGCGGGGTGGATTCCGCCGTCGCCGCGGCGCTGATTTACAAGGCGATCGGCGAGCAGCTCACCTGCATCTTCGTGGACACGGGCCTGCTGCGCCTGGACGAGGGCGACCAGGTGATGAAGACCTTCGCCAGCCACCTGGGCGTGAAGGTCGACCGGGTGAACGCCGCGGAGGAGTTCTACCGCGAGCTGAAGGGCGTCGAGGACCCGGAACGCAAGCGCAAGATCATCGGCCGGCTCTTCGTCGAGGTGTTCCAGCGCGAGGCGAAGCAGATGCCGCGCGCGAAATGGCTCGCGCAGGGAACCATCTATCCGGACGTGATCGAATCGGCCGGGGCCAAGACCAAGAAGGCGGTCACGATCAAGTCGCACCACAATGTGGGCGGGCTGCCCGAGAGCCTGCACCTGAAGCTGCTGGAGCCGCTGCGCGAGTTGTTCAAGGACGAGGTGCGAGCGCTCGGACTCGAGCTCGGGCTGCCGCGCGAGATGGTGTTGCGCCATCCCTTCCCCGGGCCGGGGCTGGGCGTGCGCATCCTGGGCGAGGTGAAGGCCGAGCACGCGGAGCTGCTGCGGCGTGCCGACGCGATCTTCATCGAAGAGCTGCGCAAGGCGAAGGATGCCGCGGGAACGAGCTGGTACGACAAGGTCGCGCAGGCTTTCGCCGTGTTCCTGCCGGTGCGCTCGGTGGGCGTGATGGGAGACGGCCGTACCTACGAGCACGTGGTCGCGCTGCGCGCGGTGCAGACCACCGATTTCATGACCGCGCAATGGGCCGAGCTGCCCTACGAGCTCCTCGGGCGCGCTTCCAGCCGCATCATCAACGAGGTTCGCGGGATCAACCGGGTGGTCTACGATGTTTCCTCCAAGCCTCCCGCGACCATCGAATGGGAATGACATGCGCATGATCCCGACCATCCTCTGCGGTGGAGCCGGCTCCCGGCTCTGGCCGGTGTCGCGCGAGCTCCATCCCAAGCCGTTCATCCGGCTCGCCGACGGCCAGAGCCTGCTGCAGAAGGCGTTCCTTCGCGGCGCGCACTTGCCCGGCGTGGGCGAGGTCCTCACCGTCACCAACCGCGAGCTCGTCTTCAAGACCGACGACGAGTTTCGCGAGGTGAATGCGGCCGGCCTCGCGACCTCGTACATCCTCGAGCCCTTCGGGCGCAACACCGCGGCCGCCATCGCCGCCGCGGCGCTGCGCGTTTCGCATGCCCACGGCTCCGATGCGCTGCTGCTGATCCTGCCCGCCGACCACCTGATCGCCGACGAGGCCGCGTTCGCCGCGGCCGTCGCGCAGGCCGCCGCGCACGCCGCCGATGGCCAGCTCGCCACCTTCGGCATCCTGCCGGAGTCGCCCGAAACGGGCTACGGCTACATCGAGGCCGAGGGCCACCGCGTGCTGCGCTTCGTCGAGAAGCCCGACCGCGCGAACGCCGAGGCCTACGTGAAGTCCAAGCGCTACTTCTGGAATTCGGGCATGTTCTGCTTCGCCGCGGGCGTGCTGCTCGAGGAAATGCGCGCGCACGCACCGGCGATCCTCGCCGCGACCGAGGCGTGCCTCGGCAAGTCGCGCGTCGCCCAGGGCAAGGGCTACGAGCAGCTCGAGCTCGACGCCGCCACGTTCAAGGAGGTCCCGGAGGATTCGATCGACTACGCAGTGATGGAGAAATCCCGGCGCGTCTCGGTCGTGCCGTGCAGCATCGGCTGGAGCGACATCGGCTCCTGGGCCGCGCTGTCCGAGCTCTCGGCGGCCGACGGCGAGGGCAACCGCGTCGAAGGCGAAGCGCTGCTGCACGACGCGACCAACTGCTACATCCGCAGCAACGGGCGCATGGTCGGCGCCGTTGGCGTGGACAACCTCCTCATCATCGATACGCCCGACGCGTTGCTGGTGGCGGACAAGGCGCGCTCGCAGGACGTGAAGCACCTCTACGCGGCGCTGAAGGCGCAGGGCCACGAGACCCACAAGCTGCACCGCACGGTGCACCGGCCATGGGGCACCTATACCGTGCTCGAGGAAGGGCCGGGTTTCAAGATAAAGCGCATCGAGGTCAAGCCGCACGCGAGCCTGAGCCTGCAGATGCACCATCATCGCAGCGAGCATTGGATCGTGGTGACGGGCAAGGCGAAGGTGGTGAACGGGGACCGCGAGATGATCGTGAACAAGAACGAATCCACGTTCATTCCGGCGGGCAACAAGCACCGATTGGAAAACCCGACCCCCGGGGAGCTCGTGATGATCGAGGTGCAGAGCGGCGAGTATCTGGGCGAGGACGATATCGTCCGGTTCGACGACAAGTACGGACGCGTCCCCGCGGTATCCGGCTGAGTGTGTTTTCCACACTGTGGCGTCATCGCGCTCTTGTTTTCGAGCTTGCCAAGCGCGAATTTTCCGGACGCTATAACGGCTCGTTCGGGGGCGTGATCTGGTCGTTCGCGCAGCCCCTCTTCCTTCTTGCGGTTTACACCATCGCCTTCGGCGTGATCCTCAAGGCGCGTTGGGGCTTTTCCGGCGGCACGGCGGATTACGCGCTCATGCTTTTCGCGGGACTCATCGTCTTCAACGCTTTCTCGGAATGCCTGCTCCGATCGCCCACTCTCGTGACCGCCAATCCGAATTTCGTCAAGAAAGTGGTGTTTCCCCTGGAAATTCTTCCGTGGGTCATGGCGCTCACCGCCCTTTTCCATGCCTGCATTGGAATCGCCGTCTGGTTCGTCGGCTACCTGCTTCTCTTTGGAATTCCAAAGCCGACCGCGATCCTCTTCCCGGCAATCCTGCTGTGTTTTTTCCCCCTCTTGCTGGGCATCGGCTGGCTCCTGTCGGCGATCGGCGTGATCGTGCGCGACATCGGCCAACTCACGGCGATGCTGTCCCACGCTTTGCTCTTCCTCACGCCGATTTTCTACAGCATCGATGCCGTGCCGCCCTTGCTTCAGGGGGCGCTCATGGTCAATCCGCTCACCTTCGTGGTGGAACAGTTGCGATTGGTGCTCTTTTTCGGGCAGGCGCCGGGCTTGAAGGGGCTCGTCGTGTATTTCGCGCTCTCGTCGCTTTTCGCCTGGGGCGCGCTGGTTGTGTTTCGGCGGCTGCGGCCCCGGTTCGCGGACATGGTGTAAGGAATGGACGACATCGCCGTTTCCGTGCGCAACGTGAGCAAGTGCTACAAGGTCTTTGAA
>JBKJYC010000411.1:0-3062 GCA_046715885.1 Usitatibacter sp. | reverse complement strand
CGAAGACACTGGTGCGCGCCTTGTCGTCCGCGGTGAGCTGGTCGGCGCCGATGTTGATCTCCTTCTCGCGGTCGGCTCGATCCGCGGCCGCGGGGAGCGCGGTGGCGAGGGCGGCGGCGGCGATCGTTCGGAGAAGCGTGCGCATTCGCAGTTTCCGCCTCACTTGGCCGCGGGCGGCTTGTAGGTGGAGCGCACGCCCTGCAGTCGGATCGTGCGCTCGGTGTTGTTCAATTCGAGGCCGGCGGCGGTCGTGCGTCCCGAGGGCGATTCCATCACGACTTCGCTCGAGGTTCGCGCGATGCCCTCGTCGGGAAGCACGAGGAGCCGGTCGGTGACGATCTTCAGCGGCTCGACGCGTTCGGCTGCGTCGCGCTTCACCACGACATTTCCTTCGGCCCAGACCCGCTCGCCGCCCTTCTCGATGCGCCCGCGATCCGCGGTGATGTTCACCCTCGGTTGGCGCGGCTGGTACGCGTCGAATTTCAGCGTTTCCAAGAGGGAAGAATCGTCGTCGGGGTAATGTACCATCTTCCGCGCGACGAGGGTGTAGAGCACCCGCCCGTCCTCGCCCAACTTGCGCGCGCTGAAGTTCTCCACGATTAGGTCGGGATCGTGGCGCAAGGTTCTGTCCCCGCGCGCTCCCGCCGGCTGCACCAGCGCGTTCAGCCACATCGTCAGCCCGACGAGAAGCGCCAGCACGCCCAGCGGAAGCCACGAAGTCGGCCGCACCATGGGGATAGTCGGGGTCAGGACCCCGATTTTGCCTTTCCCTGCGCGGCAAGGAGGAGGTCGCAGAACTCGCGCACCGCGCCGCGTCCGCCGGAGGCGCGCGTGACGAAGTGCGCCCCGGACTTCACCGCCTTCACGGCGTTCGCCACCGCCACCGCCAGCCCGCACTGCGCCATCACCGCGAGGTCCGGAAGATCGTCCCCGACGAACGCGCACTGCTCCGGCGTCACCTTGCGCTTCGCGCACAGCGCCCGGAAGTCCCGCAGCTTGTCCTTCGAGCCCTGGATCACGTCGGCGATGCCGAGCTCCTTCGCGCGCAGCGCCACCATGGGCGAACTGCGGCCCGAAAGGATCGCGGTCGAGATGCCCGCCTCCTGCAGCATCCTGATGCCGTGGCCATCGAGGATGTTGAACGCCTTCATCGCCTCGCCCCGCGGGCCCATGTAGATCGTGCCGTCGGTGAGCACGCCGTCCACGTCGAACACGGCGAGGCGCACGCCGCGGGCGCGCTTGTTGAAGCCGGCCACCTAGACGACGCCCTCGGCGAGGAGATCGTGGAAGGTGAGCGCGCCCACCAGGCGGCCCTCGGGATCCACGACGACGAGGCGCCCGCCCATCGGGCTTTCCTCGAGCATGCGCGCCGCCTCGGCGGCGACCTTCCCGGGAGCGATGCTGTGCGGGTTGCGCGTCATCACGTCGCCCACGCGCAGCCCGCGGATGCTGTCGTGCTTCTCGAGCACGCGGCGCAGGTCGCCGTCGGTGAAGATGCCCAGCAGCTTGTCATCGGCGTCCACCACCGCGGTCATGCCGATGCCCTTCGCGGTCATTTCCATGATCGCCTGCGGCAGCAATGCATCGGGCGCGTTCTTCGGCAGGCGCTCGCCCTTGCGCATGATGTCGGACACGTGCACCAGGAGCTTGCGGCCGATGGCGCCGCCGGGGTGGTGCAACGCGAAATCCTCGCTCTTGAAGCCGCGCGCGTCGAGCAGGGCCATGGCGAGCGCGTCCCCGAGCGCCAGCGTGGCGGTGGTGCTTGCCGTGGGTGCCAGCTCCAGCGGGCACGCCTCCTTTTCCACCGCGACATCCAGGTGCACGTCGGCCTCGCGGGCGAGCGTCGAGCGCGGCTTGCCCGTCATGGCGATCACCTTGGCGCCGCGGCGTTTGAGCAAGGGAAGGATGGCGAGGATCTCGTGCGACTCGCCGGAATTCGAGATCGCGATGACCACGTCGTCGTGCGTGATCATGCCCAGGTCGCCGTGGCTCGCCTCGCCGGGATGCACGAAGAACGCGGGCGTGCCGGTCGAGGCGAGCGTGGCCGCGATCTTGCCCGCCACGTGGCCGCTCTTTCCCATGCCGGTGACCACGACGCGCCCCTTGGTGCCCAGGATGGTGCGCAGCGCCGCCACGAAGTCCGCGCCGATGCGTCCTTTCAACTGGCTGACCGCCTCGGCTTCGATGTCGAGGACGCTTCGCGCGAGCTCGATGAAATGCTGGTCGTCGGCGATCGAGGCGATCGGGTGGGCTTGTAGTACATTCGGCATGACCCCGGAATTATAAGTCCATGCACGACGCCCTGCCCGTTACCCTGATCCTGCTCGGCGCCGCCGTCGCCGTCGTCGTCCTCTTCCGCAAGCTCTCGATCCCAGCGATCCTGGGTTATCTCCTCGTCGGCGCGATCATCGGGCCGAACGCATTCGGCATCGTCGCCGACACGGACGACCAGCGCTACCTCGCGGAATTCGGCGTCGTCTTCCTCATGTTCTCCGTGGGCCTGGAGTTCAGCCTGCCGCAACTGATGGCGATGCGCCGGACGGTGTTCGGGTTCGGCTCCGCGCAAGTCGGCGTCGTGATCGCGATCGTGATGGCCGTGGCGATGCTCGCGGGGCAGTCCTGGCAGACGGCCCTGGTGCTGGGCGGCATCCTCGCCATGAGCTCCACCGCCATCGTCTCCAAGACCCTGGTGGAGAGCGGCCAGCTGCAATCCGCCCACGGCCGCCAGATCATGGGCGTGCTGCTGTTCCAGGACCTGGCGGTGATCCCGCTGCTGATCCTGATCCCGGCGGTCGGATTCCCGCCCGAAGCCCTGGCGCGCGAGATGCTGATCGCGGCGGTGAAGGCCGCGGTGGTGCTGGTGATCGTCCTCGCGGTCGGCCAACGCGTGATGCGTCCGCTCTTCAACGTCGTGGCGCAGCAGAAATCCTCCGAACTCTTCGTGCTCTTCGTGCTCTTCGTGGCGCTCGGACTGGCCTACGTGACCGAGATCGCCGGCCTGTCGCTGGCGCTGGGCGCCTTCCTCGCCGGCATGCTCATCTCGGAGACCGAGTACCGCTACC
>JBKJYC010000410.1:0-6949 GCA_046715885.1 Usitatibacter sp. | reverse complement strand
AAGGTGCCGGTAAGGCGGAACAAGGCGGACTGACGCCCGCCCGCCGCGGCGATCACTGCGGCATCTTGCCGAGGAAATCCTGCTTGCCCAGCTCCACGCCGTTGTGGCGGAGGATCGCGTAAGTGGCCGTTACGTGGAAGAAGATGTTGGGCAAGAGGTGATTGAGCAAGTAGGGCTGGCCCTGCATCGACTTGGTGGCGGTCCGCGTCTGCCAGGTGACCGTGCGATCCTCCGAGCCGTCGATCTGCCCGGGCTTCAACGTCTCCAGATACGAGACCGTCTTGCGCGCGCGCTCGATAAGCTGCGGGAAGGTGGTCTCGTTGTCCTCGAAAGCGGGCGGCTCCGCCTGCGCGAGCCGTGCGGCGCCGCCCTTCGCCGCGTCGGAGGCGATCTGCACCTGCTTCGCCAGCGGGAACATGTCGGGATAGAGGCGGCTGTTGATCAGGACAGCGGGGTCGACCTTCTTCGCCTCGGCATGCGCGGCCGCCTTCTGGAGGATGTCGGCGAGGTTGTTCAACGCGCGGATGAAGGTGGGGACGCTGGCTTGGTACATCGAGATTGTCATGGATAATCCGGGAAATAGGTATGTGGGAGGTCGAAGTCTAAACCGACTGCGCACGGGGGCCGACATGAACGCAACTTTCGCCGAGCTGCAAAGAACTTTCACCGGGTCCATTCCGGAGTACTACGACAGGTGCCTCGGGCCCGCCTGGTTCGACGCGATCGGCGCGAACCTCGCCGCGCGCCTGCTCCGCGATCCGGGCGGGGACGTGCTCGAGATCGCCTGCGGCACGGGGTTGGTCACGCGGCGGCTTCGCGAGCGGCTCGATCCCGCGCGGCGACTCGTGGCGAGCGATCTCAGCAAGCCGATGCTGGACTACGCCCGCGCAAAGCTGGGCGACGTGGCCGGCGTGGAGTGGCGTGAGGCCGACGCGTCGAAGCTTCCCTTCGCGGACGCCGAGTTCGCCGCGGTCGCCTGCTCCCTGGGCGTCATGTTCGTGCCCGAGCGCGCGGCTCTCTTCCGCGAAGTGCGCCGCGTGCTGACGAAAGACGGCCTCTTCCTCTTCAATGTCTGGGACCGGATCGAGGAGCAGACCTGCGCCCACATCTTCGGGCAGGTCCTCGACGGCCTTTTCCCGGGCGACAGCGAGATCCATTTTCGCGTGCCCTACGAGATGTACGACGAGAAGGCGCTGCGCGACCTGCTCGCCGCGGCCGGCTTCGAGCCGCCGCGCATCGAGAAGGCGCAGCTGCCTGTCGAGGGCGTGAGCGCGCGCGACATCGCTACGGGTCTGGTGCGCGGCACTCCCCGGGGCCTCCTCATCGAAAAGCGCGGAATCCGATTCGAGGACGTGATCGACAAAGTGACCGACGCGCTGGAAGAGGCCGGCGGCGAGGGAGCTGCCTTTCGAGGCAAGTGCCAGGTGATCGCGGTCGAGGCGGCGGCAAAGTAAGCCTTATCGGGGCCGGCCCTTTTCATGGTCGGGCAGCCTTGCTAAAATGGCCGCTGTCTTCAACCGCATGAAAGGAGGTGATCGTGAAAAAGGCCCTGAATTTCGCCGTTGCAGTGGTGTCGGATCACGCAGCGAGGGTTACGATCGCCTGAGCGGCGGGTTCCACCCTACCGCAACCGCGTAGGGACTCAGAAGGCCGGCCTAACCCGCCGGCCTTTTGTTTGGCGGCGTTACCATGTCGTATCCCTCGGAGTTCCCAATGACCAACCGCGAAGACGCCATCCGATCCATCGAGAAGTATTTCGACGACGGCAGCTTCCTCGAAGACCTCGGCCGGCGAGTCGCCATCCCGACCGAGAGCCAGAATCCCGAGCGCGCCGCCAGCCTCGCGGAGTATCTCGAGCGCGAGATGAGCGGTTCCCTCGAACGCATGGGCTTCGAGTGCGAGGTGTTCCCCAACCCGGCTCCCGACCGCGGCCCGTTCCTCATCGGCACGCGCATCGAAGACCCGGTGCTGCCCACCGTGTTCACCTACGGGCATGCCGACGTCGTGCGCGGGCAGGACGCGAGCTGGCGAGAGGGCCTCAACCCCTGGAAGGTGAAGGTGGAAGGCGAGCGCATCTATGGCCGCGGCACCGCGGACAACAAGGGGCAGCACACGATCAACCTGGCGGCGCTCGAAACCGTGATGCGTACGCGCGGCGGCAAGCTGGGCTTCAACCTGAAGGTGCTGCTCGAGACGGGCGAGGAAGTGGGCTCGCCCGGGCTGAAGGCATTTTGCGAGGCCAACAAGGAGAAGTTGCGCGCCGACGTGCTGATCGCCTCGGACGGCCCAAGGCTGCAACCGCAGCAGCCGACCCTCTTCCTGGGGACGCGCGGGGCGATGAACTTCGAGATGACCGCCGACTTCCGCCCCGGCGGCCATCACTCGGGCAACTGGGGCGGCCTGATCTCCAATCCGGGCATCGTGCTCGCCCACGCGATCGCTTCCATCACCGACGCGCACGGCTCGATCCGCGTGCCCGAATGGCGGCCGACGACGCTGACACCTTCCGTGCGCGCGGCGCTGAAGGGACTCGTGATCGACGGCGGCGAGAGCGGACCCGCCGTGGAGCCCGACTGGGGCGAGCCCGGCCTCACGCCCCCCGAGCGCGTCTTCGGCTGGTGCAGCTTCGAGGTGCTCGCGTTCGTGACCGGCAATCCCGACCGGCCGGTGAATGCCATCCCGCCGAACGCGAAGGCGTATTGCCAGCTGCGCTTCGTGGTCGGCGTCAAACCGGAGGACATCCTGCCGGCGTTGCGCCGCCATCTCGATCGCCTGGGCTTCGACAAGGTCCAGGTGAAGCCCTCGCGCGAGGAGTGCCTTCCCGCCACGCGCCTCGACCCCGAGCATCCGTGGGTGCGCTGGGCCGCAGCCTCGGTCGAGCGCACGACGGGGAAGAAGCCCGCGGTGCTGCCGAATCTCGGCGGGTCGTTGCCCAACGACGTGTTTTCGGAGACGCTCGGGCTCCCGACGGTTTGGGTGCCGCACTCCTACGCGTCGTGCTCGCAGCATGCGCCGAACGAGCATCTGCTAGGGCCCGTGGCGCGGGAGGGGCTGCGGATCATGACTGGGATGTTCTGGGACCTTGGCGAGAAACAAAGAGATGTCGAAATCGGCCCCGCCCGTTCGACTAGGGGTACGAACCCACTTTCCAGCCCCTGAAGGAGAACGCCATGCCCAGCACCATTCGCCTCCACCGCGTCTTCAAGACCAAGCCAGAGCGCCTCTACAAGGCGTTCCTCGACCCCGATGCGCTGGCCAAGTGGATGGCGCCGCACGGATTCACGGGCAAGGTCCACTCCCTGGATGCCCGGGTGGGCGGCAGCTACAAGATGTCGTTCACGAACTTTTCCACCGGCAACAGCCACTCTTTCGGCGGCGAGTACCTCGAGCTCGTGCCCAACCAGCGGATCCGCCACACCGACAAGTTCGACGCGGGCCTGCCCGGCACGATGACGGTGACCATCGAGATCAAGAAAGTGATGGTCGGAGCGGAGCTTCACATCACGCAGGAAGGGGTGCCCGACGCGATCCCGGCCGAGGCGTGCTACCTGGGGTGGGGCGAGTCGCTCGAGTTGCTCAAGCTGCTCGTGGAGCCGGAGATTCCCGACCAGGGTTGAGGCGGCTTGAAGACCGGATAGGGTGGTGCAGGGTCCAAACCCACTTTTGCATTCGCCTGATCCAGTGGATGCCCGAAGTCGCTGCCGTCGTCCGCGGGCGATCCCCGGTATGGGAAGGATTGCGTACTAGGCGCCGAGGTCGGCCAGCAGCCTGTCGCCCACCGCCTTGAACCGCGCGGGATCCCCGTAGGAGCGCGCGATCATCATCGCTCCCTCCAGAGACCCGACGAGCGCGCGTGCCGCCTCCGAGCTGGCGCTGCGATAGGCTAGGATCCGGCCTGAATCGCTTTCGCGGTCACCTTTGCCGCGTCCATCTCCCGGCGTGCGCAGTCTCGTTCCTCGGGGCTCGCGCGCTCCGGGTTCGCGTAGTCGAGCTTCCACTCCCCGGAGTCGCCCCAGCGCAGCGGCGACTGGACCGTGGTGCGCGGCGCCGGCGCGGACTCGATCGCCCGCAATGCCAGCTCCAGCGTGAGCTCCTGCGACACCCGATCGCCGGGCCTGCCGGCTGCGTTGCCCAACGGAAAGTCGCTGAACAGGAAGCGCGGCACGCCGCAGTGCTCGACGATGTCCTTCGCACACCCCGTCACCACCGTGGCAATGCCGTTCACCTCGAGGTATCTCGCGGCCAGGCTCATGGTCTGGTGGCAGACGGGGCAATTCGGGACCAGCATCGCGGCGTCCGCTCCATCCGCACGGCATCGCGCGAGGAGCTCGGGGCCATCGATCTCGATCGTGTGCCGCTGGCTGCGGTTGGTCGGCATGCCGTGGAACCGGCGCGCGAGCCTGAAGCGCCCTCGCCCTGCCGCCTCGCGCATCGCCAGAAGCGGAAACCACGTGCCGCTGTCCTCGCACGTCGTGTGCCGGAAATCGATCGCGACATGGGTGATGCGCACATCGTGATCGCGGTCGGCGTCGCCGGAATAGACGCTGAAGAACTTCGCCGCGGCGTTGTAGAGCGCGCCCTGGCCCTGGGGTCCCTTGTCGGGCTGGTACGGAGCCGCGGTCGTGACCAGGGCCACCGTGCTTTCCGCCAACGGCTTCGCGAGCGGATGGAAGGGAACCTCGGTGAAATGCGCCCACCGGTACGGATTGTCGTAGCCCAGCGCGAGGTACCAGTCGCGCGTGCGTTGCATGTAGGGAACGGGGGTGTCCATCGTCAACGCGTCTCCTTCGCGCCCCGCGTCAAGCACGACCGCGCGGGAAACGGGGCGGCAAGCGCCGACTGGAACGCGGCGTTGCGGCTCGCGTAATGGCCGGCGTTGAAGTCGGCATAGCGGTAGAGGTAGCGGTCGTAGGACGCTGGATAGTCGAGCAGGTGGGCGATGGCGACCTGCATCGGCCCGCCCGTGCGCACCGGGTTGCGATCGGCGAAGAAGGTGCGGCCCAGCGGAACCCGATCGATCATGTCCTCGAAGACGTCGCTTAGCTCGCGTTCCGTCTTCGCCGCGCCGATACGCGCGCGGTAGGTCTTTGCGTTGCGCGACTGGAGCGACAGGGCCGCATCGAGCACGAGCTTCGGGATGCCCACCTTCTCGCGCTGCCGCTCGATCTCGGCCCAGGCGATCTTCGCGAGGTTGGGAACGGGCGGAGTCGGCGAGGGAGGGCGGGACATAGTTGGCGATGAGTGCCACTCAGTAGTACAGCGCGGCGAGAACGGCAAGCAAGCCGACCGCCAGAAGCGCCAGCCATTTGCCCGGACCACCGCCGCGCGCGGCTTCTCCAGGCGCGAGGCCCGGGCGAGCGTGAAGCGATGCATGAGCGGCAGGTTTGCGGGCCGCAGAGCGAGCCTTCGCCCTCGCGATCTCTTCCACGATGCTCTTCGCCTCGGCGAGCCCCACGCCAGTCTTTCCGCGGATGATCTTGATCGCCTCGATCAGGCTGCCTCCCTTCAATGCTTCGATCGCCTCAGGGCTGAGGGCAAACGCCGCGTTGGGATCACGGCCTTCGGGCTTGTCGAACTCGGGCAATGCCTCCGCCCCGCCGCGTTCGTAGGATTCGATCCAGTCCTTCGCTTCCTTGAGGCCGAGACCCGTGACTTGTCGCAGGCGCTTGATGGCTTCGATCTTGTTGCCGCGATCCAGGGCCTCGACGACGGTGGGAGGGAGAATGTCCTTGGGCATGGGACGCTCGATGACCTACGCAGCCTCGACGGCCCTGCGCGGCGCCGCCGGAGCTCGCAGCGCATCCATCGCCGCCTCGACGCCGCCGCGCATGTGCGGGACGTTGGCGTCGGCAAGGGCGAGCTCGATGCCTGCAAGGGCGCCCAGCAGCATGGGCTCGTTCAGATCTCCCATGTGGCCGATGCGGAACACGCGGCCCTGCAACGCCGACAGGCCGCGTCCCAACGCTACGCCGTAGCGCTCGAAAGCGATCGTGCGCACGAGGTCGGCGTCGTGCCCGGCCGGGACCAGCACGGCGGTGAGCGAATCCGAGGCGAACTCCGGCTCGAGCGCGTAGATCTCGAGGCCGCCCCCGCCCTGCCCCCCGCGCCGCACGCGCGCTCGCGGGGGGTCGGCGAGACGACGATGACGCGCGAAGACGTTCTCGAGGCCCTCCTCCTCGATCATGTCGAGCGCGGCTTCGAGGCCGAAGAAGTGAGAGATGGGCGGCGTGCCACAGAAGGCCACCTGGCGGCCGTTCTCGATCATGGGTCGCCAGTCCCAATAGCGGCGCGTGTTGCGCGTCGATTGGGCCGCTTCCCATGCGCGCGCGTTGATCGCGGTGAACGCCATCCCCGGCGGCAGCATGAGGCCCTTCTGCGAGCCGCCGATCACGAGATCCACGCCCCACTCGTCCATGCGGAAGTCGTACGAGGCGAGCGACGAGATCGTGTCCACGAGATAGAGCGCCGGGTGGCCCAGGCGATTCATCACCGAGCGCACCTCGGCCACGGGATGGCGGATGCCGGTGGCGGTCTCGTTCTGGATCAGCATCACGGCCTTGATGCGGTGGTTGGTGTCCGCGGCGAGAACCCGGCCGACCGCTTCCGGATCGACCGCGCGGCGCTCGGTGGTGGGGAGCGCCTCGACCTCGAGTCCGTATGCGCGGGCCGTGTTCGACCAGCGGTCGGCGAAGAACCCGGTCTGGGGCACCAGAACCTTCTCCCCGGGGGAAAACAGATTGGCGATGCTCGCGTCCCACGCCCCGTTGCCCGAGGCGGCGTAAGTGATGACGAAGCCCACGCGGGTCTTGAGGATGCCCTTCATCCGCTCCAGGGACCGGTCCCGCAACGCCACGAACTCGGGCGCGGTGAAGTCCTCCGTCGGGCGCGCCATCGCCCGCAGCACCCGGTGCGGGTTGTTGGTGGGACCGGGGTGCATGAAGTATTGCCA
>JBKJYC010000409.1:0-5821 GCA_046715885.1 Usitatibacter sp. | reverse complement strand
TGTACAGCGTGGGCGAGCAAATCGCGGAGGTGGTGCGCCTGCATGAGAAGCTGGGAAGGCGCGCCGCGATGGACCGTGCAACCGAGATGCTGGACCTCGTGCGCATCCCCAATCCGAAGCGGCGCGTAGGCGACTATCCCCACCAGTTCTCCGGCGGCATGCGGCAGCGGGTGATGATCGCGATGGCGCTGTCGTGCAATCCGAAGCTGCTGATCGCCGACGAGCCGACCACGGCGCTGGATGTCACGATCCAGGCGCAGATCCTCGACCTGCTGGGCGACCTGAAGGAAAAGATGGGCATGGCAGTCATACTCATCACGCACGCCATGGGTGTCATCGCCGAGACCGCGCAGCGGGTGGTCGTGATGTACGCCGGCAAGATCATCGAGGAGGCGAGCGTCGAGGACCTCTTCCGCGCCCCGCGCCATCCCTATACGCAGGGCCTCATTCGCTCCATCCCGCGGATCGACACGGCAGCAATCCAGAAGCAGCGGCTGGAGGCGATTGCCGGTGTGGTGCCGAGCCTGCTCAACCCGCCTCCGGGATGTCGCTTCGCGCCGCGCTGCCCGCATGCGATGCCTCAATGCATCGCGGCCATTCCGCCGCTACGCGACGTGGGCGCGGGCCACAAGAAAGCCTGCGTGCTCTGATGGCGGACGACAAGATCCCACCCGTCGCACAACCGCTGCTGAGCGTGCGCGGCCTCGTGAAGCATTTCCCCCTTAAGGGTGGGGTGTTCGCGCGCGAGGTCGAGCGCGTGCATGCGGTGGATGGGGTGAGCTTCGATCTGCAGACCGGCGAGACGCTGGGTTTGGTGGGCGAGTCCGGCTGTGGGAAGTCAACCACGGGGCGCTGCATCCTTCGACTCATCGAGCCGACTGCGGGCGAGGTGTGGTTCCAGGGGCACGATGTCGCCGCGCTTGATGCGGGCGAGTTGCGGCGCCTGCGGCGCGACATGCAGATCATCTTCCAGGATCCGTTCGCGTCGCTGAACCCGCGCATGACGGTGGGTGCGATCATCGGCGAGGCGCTGACCGTGCACCGCCTGGCGAAGGACTCTCGCGAGTTCGAGGCGAAAGTGGTGGAGCTGCTCGAGGCTGTCGGCTTGAACCCGGACTACATGCGGCGATATCCGCACGAGTTCTCCGGTGGGCAGCGACAACGCATCGGGATTGCGCGGGCGCTCGCAGTTTCCCCGAAGCTGATCGTGTGCGACGAGCCGGTGTCGGCGCTCGATGTGTCCATCCAGGCGCAGGTGATCAACCTGCTCGAGGACCTGCAGGGCAAGTTCAACCTCACGTATCTGTTCATTGCTCACGACCTGTCGGTGGTCGAGCACATCAGCGACCGGGTGGCGGTGATGTACCTGGGGCGCATCGTGGAGCTCGCCACGGCGCGCGACCTCTATCGCACGCCGCTGCATCCGTACACCGAGGCCTTGCTATCGGCCGTTCCTATTCCCGATCCGTCGCACAAGCGCGCGCGCATCGTGCTCGAGGGGGATGTGCCGAATCCAGTGCGGCCGCCTCCGGGGTGCCACTTCCACACGCGTTGCCCGATAAGGCAGTTTCCGCTGTGCAAGGAGGTCTCGCCGACGCTCGATCCTTCCGGTGAAGGGCATTGGGTGGCTTGTCATTTCCGTGGCAAATGAGCTCCCAGGTGGGTGCTTGTCGGGGCCCGTGGGTCGTCACTTGCTAGAGTTCACACCTTCGCGTAACCGTCGGAAAGTTAAGTCTAAGTTGCTCACGGCGATCCAGGTCAAAGTGGGGTTAGTTATGCTTCCCGCGATCTGCCCGTGAGCCCTGTCAACCGAAAGACTCGCTCGCGCATTGGACTGAGAACGCGCGCCGTGAGAGCGTCACGAGCGCGCATTTTTCCTGGGGGGGAAAATGGGGAGATTCCAGGGCGGACCGCAGGCGGCGCTCCTCGTCGCCGGCGTCGCGATGGCATTGGGAGGTGCTGCGCTATTCGGTGTCGTCGCGCATACGAAGACACCGTTCTTCGAGAGGGCGGGCGCCGCACCCCCCCATTGGGTTGCGCAGGGCGGGCCGCCGGACCTGTCGAAATCTCCTGGGCTCGGTGCCGCCAAACGCGGGCCACCCAAAGCCCTGTTCCCCGAGCCACCTCCCACCGCGGTGCAAACCGCCGACGCGGGATCCGGTGGAACGCCGATCGCCGCGGCAAGGCCTCCGCAGGGTCTGCCAGACACCGTGCCGCCCGATTCGCTCTCGCAGCGAGAGTCCGTAGTGGTCGTGCTGAGGCCTGCCGAGTCGAAGCCCGGCGAAGGCGATCCCTTCGAAAAGAACTTCCCCAAACCGGTGCCCAGCGAGACCAAGGTCGCCGAAGCGCCGCAAGTCGAGCCGCAGATCGAAGAAACGAAACCCGTCGAGTCGAAGGTCCCGGATATCAGGAGCGCGGAACTGAAGGTGGTGGGAGCGAGATGGACCAAAGCGAAACCCGTGCCCGTCGAGACCGAGACCGCCGAAGCGCCGCAGGTTGAAGCGAAAATCCCTGAAGCGAAATCGGTCGAGTCGAAGGCCGTGGAAATCAAGGTCGCGGCAGTGAAGGTCGTTGAACTCGCGCGCGCAAAGACAGAGGTTTCGAAAGCGAAGCCGATCGAACCGAGGCGCGTCGATGCCAAGCCTGTCGAATCGAAGCCGGTCGAACCGAAGGTGATTGAAGCGAGTCGGATCAAGCCGAAGCCGGCCGAAGTGAGGGTCGCCCCAGCGAAGCAGGTCGAGCCGAAGGTGATCGCAGCGAGCCGGGTCAAGCCGAAGCCGGCCGAACCGAGGGTCGCCGTGGCGAAGCCGGTCGAATCGAAGGCAATCGAAGCGGGTCGAGTCAAGCCGAAGCCGGCTGAAACGAAGGTCGCCGTAGCAAAGTCGGTCGAACCGAAGGCGATTGAAGCGAGCCGGGTCAAGCCGAAGCCCGCCGAAGTGAAGGTCGCCGAAGCGAAGCGCATCGAGCCGAAGCCGGCCGCGTTGAGGGTCGCCGGCGCGAGAGCTGCCGAGCCCAGGCGCGTCGAAGCGAAGCGCCCGGGGGCCGAAACGAGGCATGCGGCCGAGATGAAAGCGGCCGAGGCGAAGCTTGCCGGAACCAAACGCGCGGCCGAGATGCTGGCTGCCGAAGCGAAGCTGGCCGAGACGAAACGCGCGGCCGAAATAGTGGCGGCGGAGTCGAAGCTCGCGGAAACGAAACGCGCCGCCGAAATTGTGGCTGCCGAAGCGAAGCTGGCCGAGGCGAAACGCGCGGCCGAAATGAAGGTTGCGGATGCCCAGCTCGCGGAAACGAAACGCGCTGTCGAAACGACGCTTGCCGAAGCGAAGCTGGCGGAGGCGAAGCTCGCCGAAACGAAACGCGCGATCGAAATGACCGTGGTCAAAGCAAACCCTTCCTTGATGCCCGCCGTTGAAACCCGGTCGCAGCCGGCCGGCACGAGATACATGCCGTGCGACACGTGCGGAACGGTCACCTCGGTGGTCCCGCGCTATCTGGAGCGCGGCGAGCACGAGTGGGAAGTCCGAGTGAATTTCGCGGGTGGTGCCAACCGGGTTTTCGTGTTCCCGCGCCATCCCGGTTTGACGAGCGGAGAGCGGGTGCGATTCGAGGCCGGACGGCTCCGGCGGATATAATCCTGCCAAGAGACAGAAGCCACCCTCGGGTGGCTTTTGTTTTTTGTGGGCTTCCTCGTGCGGCCCTAGGAGGACGTCAGGCGTCAGGCCCCTTGCTCGGAGGCTGGTCTTCACTCGGCTTGTTTGGGGGCGTCGTGGCGGTGCTTGGCGATGGGGTGCTCGTCGACGGGGCAGTATCGGCGGAATTCAGCGACTCCGTGTTGCCCGTGGTCGAAGGTGCGGAGCGCAAGTCCGCCCCACCATTGGACGAGCTCGCATTACTCTTGCTGGCGATAGCCTTCGAGGGGGCCCTCGCCTTTCCGGCGCTGGTTGCCGGCGGGGGAGCGCTCACGGCGCCGCGGCTGGGCGCTTCCTCGACCGCCGTACGGACGTCCGCGACCATCGCCGCGCTTGCGCGGCCTCCGTTCGCGCTTGCGACGGTGGCGGGCGGTGAAGGCTCCGATGCCGTGACCGCCGCAGGCGGCGATTTCGAGGCGGTTCTTTCGGAAGGCTTGATCGTGTAATCGAGCAGCAGCGCCCCACCAATCACCGTGACCGTGATCGCACCGAGTGCCATGCCAAAGTGAGCCATTTGATTCTCCAATTTCCTGTTAGGTATGTCTAGTTCAGACCGAGGGGATCTGCGCGGGTTGCGCTTTTCCGGCCAGAATCGGACGGCGCCTACAGGGCGCCGGGAGAAAGAACCACAAGCCACGCCATAAATGAAAAGGCCCGCCTTGCGCGGGCCCTCTCTTTGATGCCAGCCAGCCCTACTGCTTCTCGAATACCAACACGTTGTTGATGGGTTCGCCCTTGGGATTCGTTCCCTTGATCGTGACGGTGAAGCTCTTGCCGTCCTTCGCGACCACGCGCGTGTAGGTCAGGACCGGCTTGCCCGCCTTCTTGTCGGTGCGCTCGGTGGTCGTGTCGCTGACGCGGCGCAAGGAAACCGTGTCGGAGTTCGGCGATCCCTTGATCGGATAATCCTTGCCGTCGTATTCGCCCGTGTATTCCGTCCCGGTCGGCTTGCCGTCGGCACCGACCCCTTCGGTCGTGACCTTCACGCCCTTCCCCGCGGCCTCGAACTTGACCGTCAGGCTCTTGGGCGCAGGCCCGGGACTGTACTTCGATTTCCCGACATTGAGCTTCCACGTACCCAACCCGACCGGCTCCTTCGACTGCGCTAACGCGCCAGTCGTCGACAGAGCGAAAGTCGCCAGTGCAAAACCAAGAATTGCGTAGCGCAAGATCGATCGCATGGAATCCTCCCTTTTTTTGGACTGCGGCGGATAGCCTACTCGCTCATTCGCCCGCCCGCCAGATCCCCCTGCTCAGCCGGTTCCGCATGCCCCCCGAACTCCTTCCGCATCGCCGATAGCAGGCGATTCGCGAATTCATCCTCGCCCCTTGAGGAGAACCTCGAAAACAGCGCAGCGGATAGCACCGGCACGGGCACTGAAGAATCCACCGCGGCCTGGACCGTCCACCGCCCCTCGCCCGAATCCGACACGAAGCCCTTGAACGTTGCGAGCTGCGGGTCCTTGGAAAGCGCGGAAGCGACCAGGTCCAGCAGCCAGGAGCGGAAGGGCACGACGATACTGAACGGCTTCGCGGGAAAGACCTGTGCCCCGGTGTCGGCCGGGAGGCAGCACAGCGCCAGCGCAACGAGGGTGAAGGGCTCGAGCCAGTTCATGGGGTCTCCGAGATCCGAGCCGAAGCCGATGATATCCAATCACGATGTTTGAGAGAATGAGCGATGGAAATCAGGAACGCACCAAAGACCTACCATGGCAGTTGCCATTGTGAACTGTCTCGCGACCGTGACGATGCGCTTTGAACCTTCGGTGACAACATGAACCCCAGTGACGTCGTCCAGGAGCAGCTCCAGGCCTACAATGCGCGCGATCTCGATCGATTCCTCGCCACCTACGCCGACACGATCAGGATCTTCCGCATGCCTTCCACCGAGCCTGCGATATCGGGCAAGGCGGAGCTGACCACGGCCTATCGACAGAGATTCAGCGCGACGTCGCTTCACGCCGAGATCCTCACGCGCGTCGTCCTGGGCAACAAGGTCATCGACCACGAGCGCGTCCGCGGCATCCAGGCGCATCCCGTGGAGGCGGTCGCGATCTACGAGGTGGTGTCGAATTTGATCCAGACGGTCTGGTTCTTCTATCCCGCCCAGCCGTTTCCCGCGTCGAGCAAGA
>JBKJYC010000408.1:0-4532 GCA_046715885.1 Usitatibacter sp. | reverse complement strand
GCTGCGCGACGCCCTGCTCCAGCAGGAGGAGCAGCTGCGCTTCTTCGCCGACAACATCCCCGGCCCCATCGCCTTCGTCGACGCCGAGTTCCGCTACCGGTTCGTCAACAACAACTTCCTGCGCATGCGCGGGCGGGGCGCCGAAGAGGTGATCGGCATGGGCGTGGCGGACGTGCTGGGCCCGGAGCTCACGAAGCCGTTCCTCGACCCGTTCCTCGACCGGCTGCTCCGCGGCGAGTCGTGCGAGTACGAGCGCCTGGTGGCGTCGCCATCCGGCGGGGCTCGCTGGCATCTGGTGCGCCTGGTGCCGATGGCGGGCGCGGAGGGGCGCTTCGACGGCTACTACGTGGTGGGGACCGACATCCACGACCTCAAGGTCGCGCAGGAGCGGCTGCGCTCGGCGCAGCAGGCGATCGAGGAGAAGGAGCGCCAGCTTCGCGAGGTGATCGACGCCATCCCGACGCCGATGGTCTACTGCGACGCCGCAGGCTGCTATCAATACGTGAACCAGGCGTTCGTCGAGTACATCGGGCTGCCCGCGGAACAGGTGATCGGGCGCACCGTGCGCGAGGTCCTGGGCGAGAAGCGCTGGGCGGTCCTCCAGCCCGGCATCGATCGCGTGCGCGCCGGCGAGTCCCTCACGGTGGAGCGCAAGATGCGCTTCGCCGACGGCCGCAGCCGCTGGATGAACGTGCGCCTGACACCGCGCCTCGACGCCGAAGGCGGCTTCCTCGGGTACTTCGCGACCACCAGCGACGTCCACGAGCAGAAGCTGGTGGAAGACGAGCTGCGGCGGGCGAATTCCATCCTCTCCGCGCATTTCGAGAACACTCCGCTCGCCGTGATCGAGCTCGACACCGAGATGCGCGTCGTGCGCTGGTCCGGGCAGGCCGAGCAGATCTTCGGCTGGTCCGCCTCCGAGGTGCTGGGGCGCAACCTCACCGGCTGGCGCTTCATCTACGAGGACGACCTGGATGCCGTCTCCAGGCAGGTGCGCGCCCTGGTCGAGGGCTCGCAGCCGCACGCGACGATCGTCAACCGCAACTATCGCAAGGACGGCTCCGCGGTGTGGATCGAGTGGCACAACTCGGCGCTGCGCGACGAGGCGGGTCGCGTGATCTCGCTGCTCTCGCTGGGGCAGGACATCTCCTCGCGCATGCAGGCCGAGGAAAAGCTCCTCTACATGGCCACCCACGACGGGCTCACCAGCCTGCCCAACCGCGTCGTGCTGAACGACCGCCTCGACAGCGCCCTCGCCCGCGCCCGGCGCTCGCGCCACAACGCGGCCGTGATGTTCCTCGACCTGGACCGCTTCAAGGACGTGAACGACACGCTCGGCCATCGGATCGGCGACACGCTGCTGAAGGAGCTCGCGCGCCGGCTGCGCGCCGCGCTGCGCCAATCGGACCTGATCGCGCGCATCTCGGGCGACGAGTTCGTGATGGTGCTGGAAGACCTGCCCCGGGACGAGGCGCCGGATCGCGCGGCGATGAAGGTGCTGGCCGAGGCGCGGCGCCCGTTCCTGATCGAAGGCCATGAAATCCACATCAGCGCGAGCCTCGGCGTCGCGCTGTTTCCGGAGGACGGTGATGACGCGGAAACTCTGCTCAAGAACGCCGATGCCGCGATGTACGCGGCGAAGGAACTCGGCCGCAACAGCTTCCGGCTGTATTCGCCGGACCTCGCCGCGCGGCGCACTCGCCGCCTTGAGGTTGAAGCGGCGCTACGCCGCGCGCTGAAAGGCGGCCAGCTGCAGCTCCACTACCAGCCGATCATGGACCTCGCGAGCGGGGAGGTCTCGCGCGCGGAAGCCCTGCTGCGCTGGAACGACCCCGCACGCGGCCTGGTGATGCCCGGCGCCTTCCTGCCCATGGCGGAGGAATCGGGCCTGGGGCACGAGATCGGAACCTGGGTGCTCGAGCAAGCATGCCGCCAGGCGCGCGCGTGGCGCGACGGCGGGCTGGGCAACGTGGTCGTGAACGTGAACCTCTCGCCCTCGCAGCTGCGCGACTCGACGATGATTCCCGCCCTGAAGCGCATCCTCGCCGCCACCGGCTGCGAGGCCTCGTGGCTGGAGCTGGAAGTCACCGAGACCAGCATGGTGCGCGACCTCGAGGGCGTGGCGCTGACCCTCGCGAAGCTGCGCGAACTGGGCGTGCGCGTGGCGATCGACGACTTCGGCACCGGATTCTCGAGCCTCTCGCACCTGCGCCACCTCCCGATCGATGTGCTCAAGATCGACAAATCGTTCGTGACGGACATCGTGGCGGGTCCGACCGGCAAGGCCAAGCCTGGCACCAGCGGCGGGGCGATCGTCGCCGCGGTCCTGGGCCTCGCCCGCGGCCTCGGGCTCGAAGTCGTCGCCGAGGGCATCGAGAAGAAATCCCAGCTCGCTTTCCTGCGCCGCGAGGGCTGCGGCTCCGGCCAGGGCTACCTCCTCTGCCAGCCGCTGCCGGCGCCCGAGCTCGAGCGGTGGCTCAAGACCCACCGCCGCAAGAAGAAGTAATTCTCACCAGGAGATGGAGACGCGGGCGCCGCCGAGCGGCGAGTCGGAGATGCGCGCCTCGCCGCCATGCCATTCGGCCACGCTCTTCACGATGGCGAGGCCCAGGCCGACGCCGCCGGTCTCGCGGTCGCGCGCGCCTTCGAGACGGGTGAAGGGCTCGAAGAGACGCTCGCGCTCCGCGGGCGGAACGCCCGGTCCGTCGTCGTCCACGTTGATCACCGTCCTGTCGCCCGCGGTCTCGACCGTGAGCGCGACCTTCGAGTTGGCGTAGCGCATGGCGTTGCGCACCACGTTGACCAGCGCGCGCGAGAGGTACTTCGAGTCGCAGGACAGGTGCTCGGGAAGGTTGCGCGGCGCTTCGATGGCGACCTCGCGGCCCGTGGCGCGCATCTCGTCCCGGGCGCGGCGGATCACGTCGTCCATCAGCGTCTTGGCCGCGATCGCCTTGGGCTGGTAGGGCGGTGCTTCGCGCAGGCTCGCCAGCAGGAGCAGCTCGTTCACCAACTCCTCCAGCTCGATGACGTCCTGCTCCATTGCGGCATAGCGGTGCTCGCGGTCCTCGGCGATGGTGCTCGCGCGCGCCAGCTCGAGGTCGAACTTGAGCTGGGCCAGCGGCGTTCGCAGCTCGTGCGCCACGCTCTGCTCGAGGTCGCTGTACGAACGCACCAAGGCCTGCACGCGGTGGGCCATCACGTTGAAGGCCGAGGCGATCGGTTCGACCATCGACCCCCTGCGCACCTGCGCGCGCACGCCGAAGTCGCCCTCGCCCACGCGCGCCGTGGCCGCCTTCAACGCCTCGAGGTCGCGCCACATCGGCTTCGCCCAGCGGTAGAGGATGGCGCAGAGCGCGAGCGAGACCAGCGCGATGATGATCGCGTAATACATCGTGAGGTACTCGTACGCGCCCACCCATTCGATGCGCAGCACCCGGTCCGAGTCCTTGAGCCTCTTCAGGAACACCTGCCCGCCGCCGGGGCGGTCGCGAAACGCCACCTGCCCCGCCTCGAGACGCTCCTTCTCCGACGCCGACATGAACCAGTCCGCCGCCGCCTGCGATTGGGGCACGATGGTGTGCTCGACGCGGAAGGTCTCCTCGATCAGCTTCAGGCGCCCCTGCCAGTCGGGCACGCGCGTGTCGCTGATGATCCGCTCCGCGCGCTCGAAGGCGCCCGCGGCCCGGGCGCGCTGCTGCTCGGCGTGCATCTGCGCCACGACCTGGTCGGTCGCGTACATGAAGACCACGAATGCCGCCGTGGCCGGCAGCATGAGGAACAGGTAAAGGCGAAGGAAGAGGCGAAGCATCGATCAGGAAGAATGAACCACGGAAGCCTGGTTCATTCCTTGTGCATCAACCTTCGCCGGTGAACAGATACCCGCGCAAACGAACGGTCTTGATCATCGCTTCGGCGCCGCCCGCGTCGGCGAGCTTGCGCCGCAGCCGGCAGATGCGCGCGTCGATCGAGCGGTCGAGGCCGTCGTAGTCGATGCCGCGGACCACGCGCAGGATCTCGTCGCGGGTGACCACGGTGCCCTGGCGCGTGGCGAGCAGCCACAGGATGTCGAAGTCGGCCGTGGTGAGGTCCACCTCGCGCTTGTCGATCTCCGCGGTGCGCTTGGCCCCGTCGATCGCGAGGCGTCCGATGGCGATGCGGGAGTCGCGCGGCTCCTGCGGCGTGGTGCCCGCGCGGCGCAGGATCGCCTCGATGCGCGCCAGGAGCACGCGCGGTTCCACCGGCTTCACGACGTAATCGTCGGCGCCCATCTCGAGGCCCAGCACCTGGTCGATGTCCTCGCCCTTCGCGGTGAGGATGAGGATAGGGGTGCGGTCGCCGCGGCGGATCTCGCGGCACACGGTGAGCCCGTCCTTGCCCGGCAGCATGAGGTCGAGCACCACGAGGTCGGGCCGCAGGCGCTCGACGCGCTCGCTCACCGCGAGCCCGTCGCCCTCGACGAACACCTCGAGGTTGTGGTTCTCCAGGTAATCGCGGATCGACGCGGCAAGCCGCGCGTTGTCCTCGACCAGCAG
>JBKJYC010000407.1:0-2576 GCA_046715885.1 Usitatibacter sp. | reverse complement strand
TCGCGGCCTTTTTCCGCAAGTACCGCGCCGAGATGAAGGCGCCCGACCGAAGCCGCGAGCTCGACCTGCTCGCGGCACTCTCGTGGGTCGCCGATTTCTCCCTGGGTTGCTATTGCGCGGACGAGTCGCGCTGCCACCGCTCGGTGCTGCGCGTCCTCCTCGACGAACACGGCGCGAAGGTCAAGGCAGGATCGTGAGCTCGCGCGCCCCCGGGTCGAGGATGACGCGGCCGCGCACGAGCGCATCGGCTCCGAGCACGCCGTCGCGCACCGCGTAGCCGGTGGATCGCGCTTCGAAGACCTGCAGCTCTGCGAATGCCACGCGGGCGCCGCCGACGTGGAGGGTGGCTCCACGGTGCACGGTGACTTCGAGCCTGCGCGAGCTGCCGGCGCCCATCACCAGCGTGGACTTCTTCTCTCCCTCGCGCAGTCCGGCGGCGGCCGCGACCGGCGTGGAAAGCGCGCTACGCGAGGCGCCGGTATCGAGGAAGAGTGTCAGCGGCAGGCCGTTGGAAGCCCGCGCCCGCACGTAAGGCTCGCCGATCCAGAACAGGTCGCCGGGACCGCGTGCGGAGCCCGCGCTCGGCTCGAAGGTCATGAGGCGCCGCGCGTTGTCGATCGTGATGCGAAGCCGGGCGATCGCGTTCCACCCCAGCACCCCGTCGAAGCCGGCGATCTCGATGCCAGCGACCTTGAAGCGCAACCGCGCCGAGTCGATCACGATGACGGGGTGGCGCTCGATGCGGATGCCCGCGATATCCAGGTCCACGATCGCCAGCTCCACCTGCACGCCTTCGCCGTGCGCATCGCGGGCGCCGGTTCGGGCGCCGAGCCGCTTCGCGCCGGCAGCCTGCGCCAGCTCGGAGCCGATCACCGTGAGCCCCGCGCCGGTGTCGAGCCCCAGGACGGCGACCTGGCCGTTCACGCCCATCGGGACGAGGGGCGTGGGCGAGCCGCCCCGATCGAAGACCACGGACACGGGATTCGCGGGGAAGCTCCAGCGCTGCGCGCGGCGCGCCTCGAGAAGCGCCTCCGCGAACGAGCGGTCCACGCGGCTCATGAAGGCCTTCTCGGGAATCGTGGCGCTTTCCTTGGCGACCGCTGCCAGCAGCGAGCGCGCGCGCGGCGCGGCCTCGGCGTCGGAGGTGAGATCGGAGAGCAGGGCCTGCGCCTCGGCGAGGCGGCCATCGGCCAGCTCGTGCAGCGCGCGGGCGTAGCCGCCCTGCGCCGTGGACGCTGCGAGGGACGCGGCGCGCTCGTAGTCCAGCGCGAGCGCGGCTTCCCAGAAGTTCGCGTAGGGGCGCTCGAGGGGCGCAGGCGCGGGAACGATCTCCAGCGAAACGCGCGGCGCGCTCGCGCACCCCGCGGCCAGCGCCAGGCAGAAGAATGTCAGAGCACGTCGAACGTCCACGATCCCTTCGCGAAGACCTCCGATTGGTAACGCCGGAAGCCGGCGTCGGCATCCTCGGTGCGGCCGAAGGTGGCGCCCAGGTACACGGTGAAGGCGAGCCCGCGGCGATGCCCGTAGACGAGCGCAAGGGTATCCGATTTCTCGCGCGCGGACACCGGCTGTTTCGAGTCGATCCAGTCGTTGTCGATCCGGTACTCGACCTCCGCGCGCGGGTGCGGGCGCAGGTTGGCGCTGAAATTGATGAACGCGCCACGCCCCACGCGGTTGTTGACGACGTCCACACGGTCGCCGACGGCGATTTCGGAATAGAGCTTCGAGAACCAGCTCGCGGGATTGCTCTCGATGCCGATGAAGAACTGGTCGCGCTTGCGCAGTCCGCCGCCGGGACGCACGGCCACGAGGTTGTTGATGCGCACTTCGGTGAAGATCGTCGTCGCGCGCGGCAGCCCCAGGCGCAAGCCCAGGTTGTTCTGCCGGTATTGCACTTTGCCCCCGCGGTCGGTCTTGTATTCCGCGTTGAGATAGGGCGAGACCTCGTTGAAGCCCCACAGGTCGAGGAACTTGCCTGGTCTCGCTGTAGGCGCGGCGGTAGCCGTTCTGCCCGAAGAAGCCGTTGTCGGCACGAAACGCGTTCCCCACGTCCTCGAAATTGAGGTACTGGTCCCACCGGCCGCTGCTGTACCGCCAGTCGAGCAGCGCGGCATGGGCGCGCGCCTCGTCGCCGCGGGCGAGGCCGCCGCGCCCATCGGGATGCGCCGTGGTCCAGGATTCGAGCAGTTGCGCGCGCAGACGGTGTTCCGTCGTGGGAAACCACACGAGGTCAGGGCCCAGCACGCGGTTGTATCCGCCGCCGCGCTCGAGCGTTCGGTCGGGTGCCCGCGAGCTGGGGCGTGTCCAGCTCCACCTGCGAGAAGTCCGGGTTGAGCGTGGCATCGACCACCGTGTCGGGGCGCGGGCGCCACTTGAGGTCGAGGCTCGGGACGACGTCGGTTTCCTTGCGGTCGTACTGGCCGACCACCCGCTCGCGCGTCGCGCGCACGGTGGCGAGCGGCGTGACCTGCAGGTGCGTGGTCGACGGCAGGTCCGTGAGGCCGGTGAGCGGATTGTTGAGGCAGAGGAAGCAGTTCTGCTCGCGCGGCAGCGGCGCCGAGGCGATGCGGTAGCGC
>JBKJYC010000406.1:0-4990 GCA_046715885.1 Usitatibacter sp. | reverse complement strand
CACCGGGCTCTTCACCGCGCTGGTCTCGACCTTGAACGAGCGCTGCAAGCCGAAATGCGCGTGCCACGGTACCCGCCTGGCGCCCTCGTAGATGTCCTGCTCGCTGCGGTAGTCGAACTTGGCCAGGCGCCAGAGGATGCGCGTTGCGAGGCGCGAGTGCAGATTGGCCGCGTACACCGTCTCGAACGAGCCCTCGAACTCCACGCCGGCCGGGTCCACGCGCACGCTGGTCGCGCCGAACCCCTTCAGCTCTTCGGCGAGCGGCTCCGCCAGGCCCCGGGGCGTGGTCGCGTAGAAAGAATCGGGGCCGGGCTCCGGTTTCCCGGTGCCCTTGCGCGTGATCGTGACCATCTAATTTTTCAGGCTCTCCTCGAGGAAGGCGAAGATGTCGGCGTTCTCGACCTCGCGCTGCGCGGTCGAGGAACCGATGCCGTGGCCGGCGTCCATTTCGACGCGCATCAGGACGGGCTTGCCCGAGCTGCTCGCCGCCTGGAAGCGCGCGGCGGCCTTGGTGGTGGTCCACACCGGCACGCGCGGGTCGTTGAAGCCGTGGGTGAGGAGGAGCGCCGGATACTTCGTTCCGTCGGCGATCGTGTGGTACGTGCTCATGGCCTTCAGCGCGCGGTATTCCTCGGGAATGGCCACGGTGCCGAACTCGGGAATGTTGGTCTTGCCGTTGGCGGTGGTCTCGAAGCGCAGCTGATCCAGCGCGCCCACGCGGATGACCGCCGCGCCGAACAGGTCGGGACGCTCCGTGACCGCGCGGCCGATGAGGATGCCGCCCGCGCTGCCGCCCGTGCCCGCGAGGCGCTTGGGCGAGGCGTAGCCGTTCTTCGCGAGCCACTCGGCGCAGGCGATGAAGTCCTTCCATGTGTTCGGCTTGGTCGCCTTGAACCCCGCCTTGTGCCAACGCTCTCCGTAGGGCGTCCACGCGTCCTGCGCCCTCACCCAGCCCTTCGCCTCTTCCGACTGGTAGTCCTCGAGCCAGCGATAGGGATCGGCGACGGTCTCGCCGTGATAGGTGTCGTTGACGATGCGCTCGGGCGCCTTCGGAGGCGTGTCCTGCGCGAAGGCCGGAAATGTCAGTGCGATGGCGGCGAGCGCGACCAGGCGGTGCAGGTTCTTTTTCATTCGGGACCTAGAACGGTTTGACGACGACGAGGATCACGATGGCGATGAGATAGAGCAGCGGCAGCTCGTTGATCCAGCGATAGAACACATGCGTGCGCGCATTGGCGTCGCGCGCGAACACCTTCACGAGGTTGCCAAGCCAGAAATGATGGGAGATCAGGAGCCCGACCAGCACCAGCTTGGCCATCAGCCACTTTCCCGTGATCCCATAACCCAGCCACAACCAGAGCCCGAGGGCCAGCGTAATCACCATGCAGGGCGTCATGATGCCGCGATAGAGCTTGCGCTCCATCACCTTGAAGCGCTCGATGGACACCGCGTCCGTCGCCTGGGCGTGATAGACGAACAGCCGCGGGAGATAGAATAGCCCCGCGAACCAGGCGACCATGAAGACGATGTGGAAGGATTTGACCCAGAGCATGTTCGCGGTGTTACCGGAACTTTCGCCCCGGGAAAGGACCTTAGTTGGTGCAATTCGTCGCCAATTCTAACTAAATGAAGTTTCCCCGCATCCTGCAGGCCCTGGCCCTCGCCATGGCCGCCTGTGTCCAGGCCGCTCCGGTCGTGAAGACCGAGCACGTCGAGGCACAGCTCCTCTCCGAGCGCACCGCGGCCCAACCCGGCAAGCCCGCGATGGTGGGCCTGCGCCTGCAGATGACGCCGCACTGGCATACCTACTGGAAGAATCCGGGCGATTCGGGCCTGCCCACGAAGATCAGGTGGACCCTCCCCGAGGGCTGGAAAGCGGGCGAGATCAGCTGGCCGCATCCGAAGAACCTCCCCATCGGCCCGCTCATGAACTTCGGTTACGAGGACGAGGTGGTGCTGCTGGTCGAGCTCACGCCCCCGGCCGATGCGAAGCCGGGCACGGCGAACATCAAGGCGAACGCCGACTGGCTGGTGTGCAAGGAGGTCTGCATCCCCGAGAAGGGCGAGCTCGACCTGGCGCTTGCCGTCGCTGCCGGAGAAGCCGCGATCAACGAGCGCTACAAGCCCAGCTTCGAGCGCGCGCGCCTGATGCTGCCGGCGGATCCGAAGGGCTGGAAGTTCGATTCGGGCGTCTCGGGCAACAACATCGTGTTCCGGATGACACCGCCTGCAGGAACGCAGCTTCCGTCGAAGCTCGTCTTCTATCCCGAGCGCGAAGACGTGATCGAGCACGCGGCGCCTCAGCGGATCGTGCGAGACGGCAACGCGCTGCTGATCGAGATGAAGCTGCAGGAACCCCCTCCGAAGAAACTCCCGTACCTGAAAGGTGTAGTGGTCGCAGAAAGCGCTTTTCCGGGACTGCAGGATAGGCGCGCCATCGACGTTTTCGCGGGCCTCGGCGAGCCGATCGCCATCGCGGCCGCGACCACCGGCCCCGGCTCGTCCACCAGTTCGGAGATCGAGGGCAGCGTCGGCGTGGCTCTCGTGTTCGCCCTGATGGGCGGCATCCTGCTGAACCTCATGCCCTGCGTCTTCCCCGTGCTCGGCATCAAGGTCATGGGCTTCGTCGAGCATGCGCACGGCAACGCGCGCGCGATGCGCGTGCAGGGCCTCGTGTTCGCCGCGGGCGTGGTGCTCTCGTTCCTCCTGCTGGCCGGCGTGATGCTGGCGTTGCGCGCGAGCGGCACACAGCTCGGTTGGGGCTTCCAGCTCCAGTCGCCCGGCTTCGTCTCGCTGCTGGCGGTGCTCTTCTTCGTCCTGGGGCTCAACCTGGTCGGCGTCTTCGAGTGGGGACTCTTCGCGCAGTCGATGACGTCGAATGTCTCCGCGCGCGGGCGCTATGCCGATGCGTTCCTGGCCGGCGTGCTCGCCACCCTCGTCGCCACGCCGTGCACCGCGCCTTTCATGGGCGCCGCGGTCGGATTCACGCTGGCGCAACCGGCCCCGGTGTCGCTGGCGGTGTTCGCCGCACTCGGCGCCGGCATGGCGCTGCCTGTCCTCCTGCTTTCGTATTTCCCCGCGCTGCTGAAGCGGCTGCCGAAACCGGGCGCGTGGATGCAGACCTTCAAGCAGGTGATGGCGTTTCCGCTCTTCGCCACCGCGGCGTGGCTGGTGTGGGTCCTGGGCGCGCAGGCGGGCAACGACGCCGTGCTGGGCGCCCTGATCGGCTTCGTCGCCATCGCCATCGCCGCCTGGCTCTACGGACGCTGGGGCCGTTCGGAGAGCATGCTGCGCCATGCCTTCGCCGCGCTCTTCGCCGCGCTGGGGATCTATGCCGCGTGGCCGGGCAGCGTTGCGCTCACCGCTCCGGGAACGCCGGTCGCGAAGAAGGGCGAGCTGCCCTGGCAACCGTGGTCGCCCGAGAAGGTGGCCGAGCTCACCGCCGCGGGCCATCCCGTGTTCGTCGATTTCACCGCCGCATGGTGCGTGACGTGCCAGGTGAACAAGCGCGTCGCGCTCAACAACGGCGGCGTCGTGGAGGCCTTCGCCTACCGCGGCGTCATCCCGCTCAGAGCCGACTGGACCAACAACGACCCGCGCATCACGCAAACGCTGCAGGCGCTCGGGCGCAACGCCATTCCCGTTTATGCTCTTTACCTGCCCGGCGAAGCGAAGCCGCGTCTCCTGCCGGAAGTGCTCACACCGTCCGTCGTGCTCGCGGAGATCGAGAAGCTCCCCGCGAGCGCGGCCAGCAAGACCGCCATCACGAAACGCTGAGAATGGAAAGGAGTCCCGCCATGAAGAAGCTCGCGTTCCTCGCCCTCGCCTGCGCATTTTCCGCTGCCGCGCTCGCCAACGCGCCCGCGGGCTCGCCCGCGCCCGGCTTCACCGTGAGCGACCTCGCCGGCAAGCCCGTGAACCTCGCCGACTACAAGGGCAAGACCGTCGTGCTCGAGTGGATCAACTTCGGCTGCCCCTTCGTGCAGAAGCACTACCGCAGCGGCAACATGCAGGCGCTGCAGAAGAAGTACGGCAACGACGTGGTGTGGTTGGCGGTGAATTCCACCAACAAGGGCTCCTCGGACTGGACCGATCCGCCCAAGCTCACCAGGGAGCTGAAGGACTTCGGCGCCGCGCCCGCGAACTACCTCGTGGACGAGCCCGGAACCGTGGGGCGCGCATACGGCGCCAAGACCACGCCGCACATGTACATCATCGATCCGTCCGGAAAGGTCGTGTACAACGGCGCCATCGACGACAAGCGCTCGACGGACGTCGCCGACGTTCCGAAGTCGAAGAACTACGTGGTCGCGGCGCTCGAAGAGATGAAGGCGGGCAAGCCCGTCACCACCGCTTCCACCACGCCGTACGGCTGCACGATCAAGTACCGCTGAGTTCGAAACATCCGCGGCGTAGGACTGCACCGACGGATGTTCCATTTCCGGAGGCTAAACTGTCGATCTCCGACCCGGAATTCGACAATGACCCGATCCATCCTCGCGCTCGCATTGCTCATGGCCTCCACCGCGCTTCTCGCCAACGACCAGAAGGCCGCCGACGAGTGCATCGCCGCCTGGGGCTCGAAATCCCCGTTCAAGATCGGCAAGCGGCCCGATACCATCATCGGCACGGGCGTGACGGTCTTCGGCCTCGGCCAGGGCCAGACGCACGATGCGGTCACCGACAAGCCCAGCCTCATCGTCGTGCATCCCGCGGTGAACGTGGCGGGCAAGACCACCATCCGCCTCGCCAATCCCAACGGCTGGTATTGCCTTCGAACCCAGACGACCGTGGCGGGCAAGATCGCCATCATGGCGCACTGCAACGCGCATCTCGCCCACACCAAGGACGATGGCGCGAGCGTGGCCGCGACCGACGAAACGGGCAAGGGCGTGGCGGTGATGGGAGCGCTGCGCGTGCAGCGCTTCGGCTGCAAGGGTTAGCCCAGCAGCCTGCGTCGAAACAGCACCAGCGCGATATACAACCCGAC
>JBKJYC010000405.1:0-2927 GCA_046715885.1 Usitatibacter sp. | reverse complement strand
CCCCTCGGGAGCCGATCCGCTCGCCTTCGCCGAGCGGATCGACCGGCCAGCGCGCGCCCGGACCATCTACTGGATGCAGCCGTGGGTGCACGCCCTCGTGCGGCTGCGAGCGGGAGCCGCGGTCCGCCATCATCCCGATCTCGCATCCGCCGCGCAGGCCAAGGCCCGCGCCAGCGATCCCGAGCGGCTGTTCGACCTCGAACGCGAGTTGCGCGAGGCCCGCCGGCTCGCCGCGCATCCCCTCAACGCGCGCCTGATGGCCGAGCATCTGTTGATGACCTACAATCGGGTCAGTTCAGGAGCCAAATCGACATGAGCGCGGGCGAATCGAAGGCGGTCCGTCCCGGGGTCTTCTCCCTGGTGATCCGGTCCAAGGCGTCGCTGTACGCGGCGTGGATCCCGCTTCTGAAGGGTGGAGGCCTCTTCCTTCCGAGCAACCGCGAGCACCGGCTGGGCGAGGAGGTCATCGTTCTGCTCGCGCTGCTCGACGATCCCACCAAGATCTCGCTCCAGGGCATCGTCGCCTGGGTCAACCCCGCCCATACCGCGGGGAACCGCCCGCAGGGCATCGGCATCCAATTGCTGGACAGCGAGCAGGCGCGCGATTTCCGCAAGAAAGTGGAAGGCCTGCTCGCCGGCGCCCTGCAGTCGTCGCGGCCGACCCACACCATCTAGCGCAACGCCGCAAGGCCCGGGTTTGGTGCGCCGCACGCGGCGTTTGCGGCCGATGCCCGCCTGTAAAATGGGCTCATGCTCATCGATTCCCATTGCCACCTCGATTTCCCCGAATTGCGCTCGGACCTCGACGGCGTGCTGGAGCGCATGCGCGCCAACGGCGTCACCCACGCGCTCACCATCAGCACCACGCTGGAAACCTTCCCCGCGGTCCGCGAGGTGGCGCGCACGCGCGACAACCTGTGGTGCTCCGCGGGCGTGCATCCCGACGAGCGCCGCGATGGCCGCGAGGCGAGCGTCGCGGAGCTCCTCGCGATGGCGGACGATCCCAAGGTCGTCGCCATCGGCGAGACCGGCCTCGACTACTTCCGCGTGGAGGGTGATACCGACTGGCAACGCGAGCGGTTCCGCACCCACATTCGCGCCGCCCGCGAGTGCGGCAAGCCGCTCGGCGTCCACACCCGCGAGTCCGCCGCCGACACGGTGCGCATCCTCGAAGAGGAAGGCGCATCGCGGGTCGGCGGTGTGATGCACTGCTTCACGGAGAGCTGGGAAGTCGCACAGGCGGCGATCGACCTGGGGTTCCTGATCTCGTTCTCGGGCATCGTCACGTTCAAGAACGCCGTGTCCCTGAGGGAGGTCGCACGCAAGGTCCCCCTGGAGCGGATGCTGGTGGAGACCGATTCGCCCTACCTGGCTCCCGTGCCCCACCGCGGCAGGACCAACGAGCCGGCGCTGGTGAAACACGTCGCCGAGGAGATCGCGCGGCTGAAGGAGACCGCCGTCGCCGAGGTGGCCCGGGCGACCAGCGCCAACTTTTTCGCGCTCTTCCGCCAGGCGCGGATCGCCGGGGCCTGAGGACGTGGCAGCCGACATCGAGCTGCGCGAGATGCGCGAGGCCACGCCGGACGCGCTGCGCGCGGTCGCCACGGTGATGGGCGAGTGCGAGGCGTACTACCGGGCGGTGCACGGTCGGCCAGCGTGCCGGAGCGACATCGACGCATTTTTCCAATTCAACGTCCCCGGGCTCCCGGAGGAGGATGTGCGCGCCTACACCATCCTCGCGGACGGGAGCACCGTGGGGATCGCCGGCCTGGCACTCGGCTGGAAGCGGCCCGGGCAATCGATGCTCGGCTTGCTCGCCATCTCGGAACGCCATCGCGGCCGCGGCTACGCGCGCGCCGCGTACGACCGGCTCGAGGCGATCGCACGGGCGTCTCCCCATGGAACGTCGCTTCGCATCGGCGTCGTCGAGACCAACGAGGGGGCGTTCTCGTTCTGGCGCCACCTCGGATTTCGCGAGACCGGCGAGCGCAAGAGGCTGGAGGAGTATGTCGCCGACGTGATCCTGCTGGAAAAGGCGATCGGTGGCTGACGCGCTGCTGTTCTATTGCCGGGCCGGATTCGAACGCGAGATGGCCCAGGAGGCAACCGCGGTCGCGCTCGAGGCGGGCATCGCGGGATTCGTGAAGGCCAAGCCGCAGAGCGCCTATGCGGTGCTGGAAGCGCACCAGCCGGGGGGCGCCGATGCGCTCGCGCGGCAGATCGATTTCAAGTCCCTGGTCTTTCCCCGGCAGATGATCCGCGATGCCGCCTTCGTCGGCGAGCTGCCGGCCGGCGATCGCATCGCGCCCATCGTGGCCGCCGCCCGCGAGCGCGGCACACGCTTCAGCGGCTTGCGGGTCGAGATGCCCGATACCAACGACGGCAAGGCGCTCTCCACGCTCACGAGACCGCTCATGCCGCACCTCGAGCGCGCGCTGGCCAAGGCGGGCCTCACCTTCGAGGAGCCCCGGTCCCCCGACCGCCTGCACATCTTCTTCGTGGGTGGCAGCGCGTGCTATGTCGGCGTCTCGGCCATCGACAACAGCTCGCCCTGGCCGATGGGCATTCCGCGACTGCGCATGCCGCGCGGCGCGCCCTCACGCTCCACGCTCAAGCTCGCCGAGGCGATCCTCGAGTTCCTCGGCCCCGAGGAGGCGGCGAAGCGGTTGCAGCCAGGCATGTCCGCCGTGGACCTCGGCGCTTCTCCGGGCGGCTGGAGCTGGCAACTTGTGCAGCGTCACATCCGGGTTACCGCGGTGGACAACGGACCCATGGATCCCGCTCTGCTCGACACGGGCCTGGTCAAGCACCGCCGCGAGGACGGCTTGCGCTACCGGCCGCCCGAGCCGGTCGACTGGATGGTGTGCGACATGGTCGAGCAACCCTCGCGCATCGCCGAGCGGGCCGCGCGCTGGATCCGCGAGGGC
>JBKJYC010000404.1:0-6090 GCA_046715885.1 Usitatibacter sp. | reverse complement strand
GTGCCCGCGCGAGGTCGGCCGCAGGTTGCACACCGAGGGCGTGATCGCGGCGAACGGATGCAGCGGGTCGCCGAACTTGTCCAGGGACAGCGGCTGCACGTGCCACTCGATGTTGGGCGTGGGCTGCGCGGCATCGCTCTTGCCGAAGGCGCCGAGCTGCGAGGGCGGCATGGTGAGCGGCCCGGTCTTGCGCAGCAGGTACTCGAGCGCCATGTGGCCCTTCCAGAACCAGTGGTTGGCGCGCTGGTTGAGCGTGAGGCAGTCGTTCACCTTGTAGACCATGCGGATCTGCAGGTGGTCGTGGAGGTTGGCACCCACGCCCGGCATCTTGCTCACCACCGGAATGTGGTGCTGCGCGAGGAGGTCACCGGGCCCGATGCCCGAGAGTTGCAGGATCTGCGGCGAACCGATGGCGCCCGCGGCCAGGATCACCGCCTTGCGGGCATCGGCGTGCTGCTCGCCCTGCCCCTCGACGGTGTAATCGAGCCCAGTGGCGCGCTTCACGCCGTCCTTCGTCTGGAACCGGATCCTGCGCACATGCGCCTTCATCACCAGCTTCAGGTTCGCGCGCCCGAGCGCGGGACGAAGCCACGCCTTGGTGGCGCTCCAGCGCACGCCGCGCTTCTGGTTCATGTGGAAGTAGGCGTTGCCGAAGTTGTCGCCGCGGTTGAACTCCTCGATCTTCGGGATGCCGCACTGCTCCGCGGCCTCGCGCCACGTGTCGAGGACGTCCCAGCGCACACGCGGGGGCTCCACGCGCAGCTCACCGCCCGCGCCGTGGAACTCGCTCGCCCCGGCGTAGAAATCCTCCATCTGCCGGAACACCGGCAGCACGTCCTTCCACGACCAGCCCGGGTTGCCCAGCGCGTCCCAGTGGTCGTAGTCCTCGCGCTGGCCGCGCATGTAGACCATGGCGTTGATCGACGAGCACCCGCCGAGCACCTTGCCGCGCGCATAGCCAAGCTGCCGGCCGTTCAGGCCCGGGTCGGCGGTGGTGTTGAAGCACCAGTCGGTGCGCGGGTTGCCGATGGTGTAGAGGTAGCCGACGGGAATGTCGATCCAGTACCAGTCGTCCTTGCCGCCGGCTTCCAGCAGCAGGACGCTCGACTTCCCGTCCTTGGTGAGGCGATTGGCGAGGACGCAGCCCGCGCTTCCCGCGCCGACGATGACGTAGTCGTACGCCGGAGCGCTCTGCGTCAAGCTTCCTCGATCTCGCTCGTCACTTTCTCCACGCCCTGCACGGAGAACGCCACCTCGACCGCGTCGCTGCGCGAGAGCCCGGGCGCGAGCGCGCCCTTCAGCCGGACGTTGCCGCTGTCGGCCGCCACATCGAGATCCATCGTCCCGGTTCGCGGATCCTTGCGCAGCGCGGCGCGCACGTGCCACTTCAGGCTGAGGTTGTCGAAGACGCGCACCGATTCGCTGGTGCGCTGCACGCGGCTCGTCTCCAGCACGCTCTCGATCTCGTCGACGCATTCGTCGATCGTGAGCTCGCCCGTGTTGAGCACGAGGTCGTACTGGCTGGCGTCGCGCCAATCGGTGCCGAAGTGCCGCCGCGTGATCGCATCCTGCGCCGCATCGCTGAGCGCGATCTCGTTCTCGACGAACTCCTTGTCGTCGGTGTCCAGGCGCGCCATCATCCGGCGCACGCGCATGGGCATCGGCGCGCAGACGCGCACGCGAACGACGTGCCTGATTTCCTGGAGCAGGGGCACCGCGCCCCAGCCGCGAACCACGCCGACGTCTTCCTCCCGCAGCAGCCTGAACGTCTCTTCCGGCGTGAAGAGCGTGCGGCTGGTCTGCTCGGCGGTGAGCTGCTGGTCCTTGCCCTGCCTGCCGTCCAGCAGGCGAACTACGTGGCTGCGGCGCAGGCGCATGCGGTTGGCCTGCAGTCCCAGGGTCTCGTGGTAAACGACCTTCTGGTGGCGGTCGAGTGCGACGCGCCTGGCCACATCCAGGCCAAGCGAGCCCATTTCGCGACTCATGGCGACGACTGGCATGGTCCCTCCTCGTCTTGACGTCCCGCGGCAGCGGGCGAATGGTCAATATGGCCCGCGCACCCGAGGGCGTCAAGGCGGGGATATTGGCGGCCTAGAAGGCCGGCGGCACGAAGATGCTCCGCGGGCTGCGCGGCTCGACGAAGTCTGCCTGGAAGACCGGTACGCCCTCGCGTCTGGCGGTCGAGAAAGCGTGCTCCTGCGCGGCCGCGCTTGCGGCGTTCGCGTCCATCTCGACCACCAGCACCGTCCCCGCGCCGAGCATCTGCAGCTGGCTTCGCCATCCGGACTTGGCCACGGCGACCCCTTCGAGCGCCTTGAAACGGAAATACGCGGGACGCTCGCCCCGGGAGCGCGAGCGCAGGATGGCGAGGCGGTCCGGGTAAAGCACGCAGGTGGCGCCGGTCACGAAATCGGCGTCCTCGTCGTCCGGAAGGGCCTGCGCGTAGCTGCAGCCGTGCAGCGTGTAGGCCACGTTGGCCGGCATGCCCAGCCGCTGGGCGACGCCGCGCGCATCGACGCGGCCCCGCGGTGCGCTCGCGCAACCGGCCAGGAGAATCGCGCACAGGGCAAGAATGAAGGGCTTCACCCAACAAGTATTCCATGAACGCGACAAGTCCACTATGACCACCGGTTCTGGCGTTCAACCCGCCTACGGCTGGGGCAATCGCCCCGCGGCGCGGCGCGCCTCGTAGGCTTTCAAGTGCGCGTAGGCCATGGAGAGCACGGTGTCGTCGATGTCGTGTCTGCGCGCCTTGTCCAGCATGAACCCGACGATGTGGTCGGATTCCACCGGCTTGCCCGCTTCGAGGTCGCGCAACATCGAGGCGCTCCACAGGCCCTCGGGGTCGGTGAGGCGCTTGTGCGCGCGGTCGACGGCTACGTCGCCGGGTGGAAAGCCTTCCGCGGCCGCGATCGCCTGGTTGGCCTCGAGCGCGCGCTCCATCGCCTCCTTCCCCCCGGGCGCAGCGACGATCTCGCGCACGTTCCCGCGGAACAGGCACGTCATCGCCGCGAGCGCGCAGAGAAAAACGACCTTGTCCCAAAGGTCCTGCTGGATGTTCACCGAGAGCGTGTGGTCGATCTTCGATTTCGCCAGCTCGACCCGGAAAGCCTCGGTGCGCGCGCAGACCGAGCCGTCGCGCTCGCCGAACAACATGCGCTGCAAGGGGTCCCCGTGGACGATGACGCCATCCTTGCGCAGCGTCGCGTTGATCTGGCAGGTTCCGCCGATCACGTTGCGCGCGCCGAAGCGCTGGTCGAGGCGCTCGAAATGCCCGATCCCGTTCAACATCGGCAGGATCGCGCCGCCATTGCGCATGGCCGGGGCGATCGCGTCCATCGCGGAGTCGAGGTCGTAGGCCTTGCAGGTGAAGAGCACGAGGTCGTAGCCGGGCTTCACCGTGGCGGCCGTCACCGTCTTCACCGGGACCTTCGCGTTGCCGATCGGGCTCTCGATGACCAGGCCGTCGCGCTCGAGCTGCCCCCGGCGCTCGTCGCGCACCAGGAACGTGACGTCTGCGCCGGCCTCGACAAGGCGGCCGCCGAAATATCCGCCGATGCCGCCGGCGCCCAGCACGAGAATCTTCACAGCGTTTTCACGCTAGAGGGATTGCTCGGCGAAGCCGCGCTTCTTCACCAGTTGGTCGATCTCTTTCAACGTGGCGAGGAGCTCGCGCATCTTCGGCAGCGGCCAGGCATTGGGCCCGTCGGAAAGGGCTTTCGAGGGGTCGGGGTGCGTTTCCATGAAGATGCCCGCGACGCCGGTGGCGACGGCCGCGCGCGCGAGCACGGGAACGAACTCGCGCTGCCCGCCCGAGGAGGTGCCCTGCCCGCCCGGCAGCTGCACCGAGTGGGTGGCGTCGAAGACGACCGGGCAGCCGGTGTCGCGCATGATGGCGAGCGAGCGCATGTCGGAGACCAGGTTGTTGTAGCCGAAGGAGGCGCCGCGCTCGCACACCATGATGTTGTCGGTGCCGCTCGCCTCGCGCGCCTTGTCCACGACGTTCTTCATGTCGCCGGGCGCCAGGAACTGGCCCTTCTTGATGTTCACCGGCTTTCCGGCGCGCGCCACGGCGTGGATGAAGTCCGTCTGCCGGCACAGGAAGGCCGGGGTCTGCAGCACGTCGACGATCGCGGCGACCGTCGTCACTTCCTCTTGCGTGTGCACATCGGTGAGCACCGGCACGCCCAGCTTCTTCCTCACGCCGGCGAGGATCTCCAGGCCCTTCTCCATCCCCGGACCGCGGAACGACTTTCCCGAGCTGCGGTTCGCCTTGTCGTAGCTGCTCTTGAAGATGAACGGGATGCCCAGCTCCTTCGTCATCTCCTGCAGCTCGCCCGCCGTATCCATCTGCAACTGCTCGCTTTCGACCACGCAGGGGCCTGCAATGAGGAAGAAGGGGCGATCAAGCCCGACTTCGAATCCGCAAAGTTTCATGGGGTCAGTTACTGGTGCCGCCGATGACCTTCAGCGCCGGCTCGGGAACGCGCAAGCGATGCTGCTCGAGCGCAGCCTTCACGAACGACGTGAACAGCGGATGCCCCTCGCGCGGCGTCGAGGTGAACTCCGGGTGGTACTGGCAGCCGAAGAACCAAGGATGGTCGGCGAGCTCCGCCATCTCGGGCAGGTCCCCGGCGTTGGTCTTCGCGGTGATCTTGAGCCCGGCCTGCTCCAGGCGGGACACGTAATGGTTGTTCACTTCGTAGCGGTGGCGGTGGCGCTCGGCCACGACGTCCATGCCGTAGATGCGATGCGCGAGCGTGCCCTTCTTCACCGAGGCGGCCTGCGCTCCCAGGCGCATGGTGCCGCCCAGGTTGGAGTTGGCGTCCCGGCGCTCCACCTTGCCGTCGGGGTTCTGCCACTCGGTGAAGAGCGCGATCACGGGGTGCGGCGTGTCGGAGTCGAACTCGGTGGAGTTTGCCCCCGCCCGCCCCGGCATGTTGCGCGCGATCTCGATGGCGGCGATCTGCATGCCCAGGCAGATGCCCAGGTAGGGCACCTTGTTCTCGCGCGCGAACTTCACCGCGGCGATCTTGCCCTCGATGCCACGCTTGCCGAAGCCGCCCGGCACCAGGACCGCGTCCATATCGTTCAGCATCTCGGAGCCCTTGGCCTCGATCTGCTCGGAATCGACGTAGTGGATCTTCACCTTGGTGCGCGTCTGGATGCCCGCGTGGATCAGCGCTTCCGTGAGCGACTTGTACGAATCCTGCAGGTCGACGTACTTGCCGACCATGGCGATGTCGACTTCATGCTCGGGGTTCTCGAGCGCGTTGACGACGCGGTCCCAATGCGAGAGATCCGCCGGGTAAGCGGCGAGGTCGAGCTTGCGGCAGACGATCTCGTCCAGGCCCTGCCGGTGCAACGCGGTCGGGATCTTGTAGATGGAGTCCATGTCGTACGCGGAGATGACCGAGCGCACGTCCACGTTGGTGAAGAGCGCGATCTTCCTGCGCTCCTCGTCGGGCAGGACCTCCTCCGAGCGGCACATCACGATGTCGGGCTGGATGCCGATGCCGCGCAGCTCCTTCACGGAGTGCTGGGTGGGCTTGGTCTTGATCTCGCCCACGCTGGCCAGCCTCGGCACCAGGGTGAGGTGGATGTAGAAGGTATTGGTACGGCCCTCCTCGATCCCCATCTGGCGAATGGCCTCGAGGAAAGGCAGCGACTCGATGTCGCCCACAGTGCCGCCGATCTCGATGATGCCGACCTCGGCGTCCTTGCACGCCGCCTTGATGGAAAGCTTGATCTCGTCGGTGATGTGCGGGATCACCTGCACCGTCCCGCCGAGGTAGTCGCCCCTGCGCTCCTTGTTGATGACGCGCTCGTAGATCTGGCCGGTGGTGAAATTGTTGGCCTTGCGCATCTTGGCGCTGATGAAGCGCTCGTAGTGGCCGAGGTCCAGGTCGGTCTCGGCGCCATCCTCGGTCACGAACACCTCGCCGTGCTGGAACGGCGACATGGTGCCGGGGTCGACGTTGATGTAGGGATCGAGCTTGACGAGGGAGACTTTGATCTTGCGCGATTCGAGGATCGCGGCGAGGGAGGCGGCGGCGATGCCCTTGCCGAGGGAAGAGACCACGCCGCCAG
>JBKJYC010000403.1:0-7903 GCA_046715885.1 Usitatibacter sp. | reverse complement strand
TTCCGTCGCGCGACCTGCCGCGCTACATCGACCTCTACATGCAGGGGCGCCTGCCGGTGAACAAGCTGATGAGCGGCAAGATGCCGCTGGAGCAGATCAACGAAGGCTTCGACCTGCTGCACGACGGCAAGGTCGTGAGGCAGGTCATCACACCGTAGGCGGGCCACCAGGCGATGAACGAGGCGGGCACAACTGGCGACTGGGTCAAGTTCTGGCAGGAGAACCAGAAAAGCCTTTTCCAGGCGTGGGCGGAAGGCAAGATGCCGAGCATGCCCGGCAAGCCCGCCGCCGGCGCGGCCGCTGCCGCTGCCGATCCCATGGCGGAGCTGATGAAGCGCTCCATGGAGGAGTGGGCGGCGCTGGCCCAGGAGGCCTGGACGCAGAGCGGGCGCTTCGACGCGGAGTCGATGAAGAAGATGTTCGACCCCGCCGAATGGCGCCGCGCCGGAACGCGCTTCGACATGGGCCTGGAGAAGCTCACCGAGGGACCCACCTATGCAACGCTCTACGACCTGGACCGCAAGGTTCTCACCGCCCAGAAGCTTTGGCTCGACCGCACGCGCGACATCGAGCAGTACTACGAAGTGGTGCAGGGCGCCTGGAACCGCGCGTACGAGCGCTTCGTGAAGGCGCTGGGCGATCGCGAGGGCCCGCCCATCACCAGCGGGCGCCAGCTTCTCGACCTCTGGCTCGCCACGGCGAACACGGCGCTGGTGGAGATGCACCGCTCGAAGGCGTTCCTGGACTCGCAGCGCCGCATGACCCGCTCGGCCACCGACTACCGCCTCGCGGAGCAGGAGATAGCCGAGTCGTTCTGCGAGATCCACCACATCCCGACGCGCACCGAGATGGACGAGGTGCAGCGCTCAGTGACCGAGCTCAAACGCGAGCTGCGGGCGCTGAAGCGCGATGCGGATGCGCCCGCGGCGCGGCGCGCCCCGGAAGGGGAGCCCCCGGACTCGAAGCGCGCGGCGAAGAAAGCCGTGAAGAAGTCCGCGAAGAAGCGCAAGTAGGGAGCGACCTCAATGCGCGTGAAAGTCGATCCCAAGGACGCCCTCAAGGAATTCACCGAGTTCAGCAAGCGCATGCAGCGGGGCCGCAAGCTCCTCGAGCGCACCAAGAACCAGGACGTGCAGATCGCCACTACGCCGAAGCGCGAGGTGTGGCGGCAGGACAAGACGGTGCTCTATCACTACGAGCCCGCGGCGAAGAAGACCATCCGCACCCCGGTGCTGGTCGTCTACGGGCTCATCGGCCGCTACACCATGGCCGACCTGCAGGAGGACCGCTCGCTGATCCGCAACCTCCTCGGCGAGGGCGTGGACCTCTACGTGGTGGACTGGGGCTCGCCCACGCGCAGCGACCGGTGGCTCACGCTCGAGGACTACATCGAGGGCTACCTCGACGGCTGCGTGGAGCACATCCTGCGCGAGCAGGGCATCGAGCAGGTGACGCTGCTCGGCATCTGCGAAGGCGGCGTCTTCACCAGCTGCTACGCCGCGAACCACCCCGAGCGCGTGAAGAACCTGATGCTCACCATCACGCCCATCGATTTCCACGCCGGCGACAAGAACGCGCCGCTGCACCACGGGATGATCGGCACCTGGGCGCGCAGCATGTCGGCCACGGACGTCGATCGCCTCATCGAGGCCAACGGCAACCTCCCGGGCGAGCTCATGAGCTTCGTGTTCTCGCTGATGACGCCCATCAACTCGCTCACGAAGTACAACGTCGGCCTCTTCGACGTGATGGACGACGAGCCGAAGCTGCTCAATTTCCTGCGCATGGAGAAGTGGCTGGCGGACCGCCCCGACCATCCGGGCGAGGCGGGCAAGCAGTGGCTGAAGGATCTCTACCAGGCCAACCAGCTGGTGAAGGGGGAGTTCCGGCTGAACGGCAAGCTGGTCGACCTGAAGAAGGTGACGATGCCGGTGCTCAACATCTTCGCGCAGGAAGACCACATCATCCCGCCGCGAAGCTCCCAGGCGTTGAGGGGCTGCATCGGCACCAAGGACTATACGGAGCTCCCGCTGCCCGGAGGGCACGTGGGCGTCTTCGTCAGCGGCAAGTCGCAGGGTATCCTCGGAAAGAACATCTACGGATGGCTGAAGCAACGCTGACGCCCCGCCCGGACGAGGTCCGGGCGCTCGGGCCCCACGGCTACACGCGCATCGCCTACGTCGAATGGGGGCCGCCGGAAGCGACGCAGGTCGTGCTGTGCGTGCACGGCCTCACGCGCAACGCCCGCGACTTCGACTTCCTCGCCAAGCGCCTGGCTGCGCGCGGCATGCGCGTCGTGGCGCCGGACCTTCCCGGACGCGGGAAGAGCGAGTGGGTCGCCAATCCCTCCGACTACGCGACACCGCTTTACCTCGCCGCGATGGCGGAGGTGATCGCGCGCACCGGCGCCGAGGAGGTCGACTGGGTGGGCACCTCGCTCGGCGGCCACGTGGGCATGGAGATGGCCGCGTTGCCGGGCAACCCCATCCGCCGCCTGGTGCTGAACGACTTCGGCTCGCGCGTGGCGGGCGTGGCGCTGCAGCGCATCGGCGGCTACATGCGCCTGAAGCGCCGCTTCGCCAGCATCGACGAGCTGGAGCAGCACTTCCGCACCATCCACGTGCCCTTCGGCAAGCTCACGGACGCGCAGTGGCATCACATGGCCACCCACAGCGCGGTGAAGACGCAGGAGGGCGACTACCGGCAGCATTTCGATCCCGCGATCGGCCGCAATTTCTCGTGGCCACTGATGGTCGACGTGGGCCTGTGGCACGTCTGGGAGAAGGTCTCCTGCCCGGTGCTCGTGCTGCGCGGCGAGGACTCGGACCTGCTGCACGCCTCAACGGTGCGCGAGATGCAGAAGCGCGGCGCGGCGGCCAAGAAGAACCTGGTGCGCGCGGTGGAGGTCCGGGATTGCGGGCATGCCCCCGCGCTGATGGCCGACCACCAGATCTCGCTCATCGAGGAATTCCTCGATGGCGACAAGGGCACCAGACAGCGCGTCAACGCGGCCTGACGCCGAATTCCACTCTCGAGCAGGAGACACCTGATGAAAGCCTCGCACTACCTCGCCGCCTTCGCACTGGCTGCGGCCACCGCGTTCGCGCAGGATTATCCCAACAAGGCGGGGCGAGCGGCAACATCGGAACGGCGATCGTCGCCAAGCAGCAGCCCGCCGACGGCTACACGCTGTTGATCACCTCGAGCTCGCCCATCGTGATCAACCCGAGCCTCTACAAGTCGATGCCCTTCGATTCGCAGAAGGACCTGCAGCCGATCACCAACGTGCTGCGCGTACCGCTGGTGCTGGCCGTCCACCCCTCGGCGCCGATGCTCACCGACGTGATCGGCGGCTACGTGCCGATGGTGTTCGACAGCACCATCGCCATTCCCCCGCACCTCGCCGGCGGAAAGCTGCGTCCCATCGCCGTTACCGGCGCCAAGCGCTCGGCGCAATTCCCCGATGTGCCCACGTTCGCGGAGGCGGGCCTGCCCGGCGTCGAGGCGTACGCGTGGTATGGCCTGTTCGCGCGCGCGGGCACGCCCAAGCCGATCGTGGACAAGCTGAATGCGGAAGCGCGCAAGGCGATGAAGACGCCGGAATTCCAGAAGGTCCTGATGGACACGGGATCCGAGGATGTCGGCGACACCCCCGAAAATTTCGGCAAGTTCGTCCAGGCGGAGGCCGCGAAATGGGGCAAGGTCGTAAAAGCGAGCGGCGCGACGGTCGATTGAGCGGGGCATTCCCGAACAAGGCCGTCCCCGGGAGGAGCGCTGTGAAGAACAAGGTAGTCACCGCGGCCGAAGCGGTCGCGATCATTCGCGACCGCGACACCGTGGCGTGCTCGGGCTTCGTGGGCACGGGCACGCCCGATGAGCTGATCGGCGCCCTCGAGGCGCGCTTCCTCGAATCCGCGCGCCCGCGCGACCTCACGCTCGTATTCGCCGCGGCACCGGGCGACGGCAAGGATCGCGGCTTGAACCGGCTCGCCCACGACGGGCTGGTGAAGCGCGTGGTGGGCGGCCACTGGTCGCTGGTACCCAAGCTGGGCAAGCTCGCCGTCGAGAACAAGATCGAGGCGTACAACCTGCCGCTGGGCGTGATCTCGTGCCTGTACCGCGATATCGCCGCGCACCGCGCCGGCTCGCTCAGCAAGGTGGGCCTGCGCACCTTCGTCGATCCGCGCCAGGACGGGGGAAAGATCAACAAGCGCACCACGGAAGAATTGGTGCGCGTGATGGAGATCGACGGCGAGGAGTACCTGTTCTACAAGGCCTTTCCGATCACGGTGGCCCTCATCCGCGGGACCACGGCCGACTTGGGCGGCAACATCACCATGGAGCACGAGGCGCTCACGCTGGACAGCCTGGCGCTCGCCACCGCGGCGCGCAACTCGGGCGGCTTCGTGATCGCGCAGGTCGAGCGCGTGGCGGCGCCCGGTGCCCTCAACCCCAGGCAGGTGGTCGTTCCCGGCATCCTGGTCGATTGCGTGGTCATCGCGCAGCCGCAGAACCACCTGCAGACCTACGGCACGGAGTACAACCCCGCGTTCGCGGGCGAATTCAAGGTGCCCCTCACGATGCTCGCGTCCCTGGAGCTCGACGAGCGCAAGATCATCGCGCGGCGCTGCGCTTTCGAGCTGCCGATGGGCGGCGTGGTGAACCTGGGCATCGGCATGCCCGAAGGCGTGGCCGCGGTCGCCAACGAGGAGCGCGTCTTGAACTACGTGACCCTCACCGCGGAGCCGGGCGTGATCGGGGGCATCCCGCAGTCCGGCCTGGATTTCGGCGCCGCGGTGAATACCGAGGCCATCATCCACCAGAACCAGCAGTTCGACTTCTACGACGGCGGCGGGCTCGACATGGCCTGCCTGGGGCTGGCGGAGGCCGACGCGGAGGGCCACGTGAACGTGAGCCGCTTCGGCCCGCGCCTGGCGGGTGCCGGCGGCTTCATCAATATCACGCAGAATGCGCGCCAGGTAGTGTTCGCCGGGACCTTCACCGCCGGCGGACTCGAAGTGGCCGTGGAAGCCGGGAAGCTGCGGATCGTGAAGGAAGGGCGCTCGCGCAAGTTCGTGGCGCGCGTGGAGCAGATCACGTTCAACGGCTCCTACGCGGCCGAGACCGGCGTGCCGGTACTGTATGTCACCGAGCGGTGCGTGTTCCGCCGCACGGCCGCGGGCATGGAGCTTACCGAAGTGGCACCCGGCATCGACATCGAGCGCGACATCCTCGCGCACATGGACTTCGAGCCCCTCGTCGACAAGCCCGCCGTGATGGACGCGCGCATCTTCCGCGACGAACTCATGCAGCTGGACGAGACGCTCCTCGGCCTCGGGCTGGCGCAGCGCGTGAGCTACGACGCCCGGACGAACGTGATGTTCTTCAACGCCGAGGGGATGAGCATCAAGACGCGCGACGACGTGGACCGCGTCCGGCGCGTGATCGAGGAGCGTTGCCAGGCGATCGGCAACAAGGTGAAGCTCGTCGTGAACTACGACAACGTTTTCATCGACACCGCGGTCGCCGACACCTACGCGGCGATGGTCCGCTACCTGCAGATGCACTACTACACCACCGCCTCGCGCTACACGACCAGCGCCTTCCTGCGCCTGAAGCTGGGCGAGGCGCTCGCGCGCCGGAAGGTCGCGGCGCACATCTTCGAGACCAGCGAGGAGGCGCACGCGTTCGTCGCGCAGCACGGAAACGCCGACAAGCAAGGGAGCAAGACGTGGCCACGAAAAAAAACCAAGGCAAAGGTGCCATCCCGGCAACGCTGATACCCGGCGACGGGATCGGGCCCGAGATCAGCGGGGCGGTCGTCGCGATCCTCGATGCGCTCGGCACGCCCTTCAAGTGGGAGCGCCAGCTGGGCGGAATGGCGGCGGTGGACGCCACAGGCGACCCGGCTCCCCAGGCGCTCATCGACAGCATCACGCGCACGAAGCTGGCGCTCAAGGGGCCGCTCACGACGCCCGTGGGCGGAGGCTTTCGCTCCATCAACGTCCGCCTGCGCGAGACCTTCGGCCTTTACGCGAACCTGCGCCCGGTACGCACGCTCGTGCCGGGCGGGCGTTATGAGGACATCGACATCGTTCTCTTCCGCGAGAACCTGGAGGGCCTGTACGTCGCGTGGGAGCACTACGTGGCGATCGGCGACGACCCGCACGCGGTCGCGATTTCCAGTGGCATCAACACCCGTGCCGGCAGCCGGCGGATTGCGGAGTATGCGTTCGACTGGGCGGTGAAGCACGGGCGCAAGAAGGTGACCATCGTGCACAAGGCCAATGTGCTGAAGGCGCTGACGGGGCTCTTCCTCGAGACCGCACGCGAGGTGGCCAAGAAGTACGAGAAGAAGATCGCCTTCGACGACCGGATCGTGGACGCATGCTCGATGCAACTGGTGCTGAACCCGCACCAGTTCGACGTGATCGTCACGACCAATCTCTTCGGCGACATCCTCTCCGACCAGCTCGCGGGGCTGGTGGGCGGCCTCGGCATGGCCCCGGGCGCCAACATCGGCACCGAGGCGGCGATCTTCGAGGCCGTGCATGGCTCGGCTCCCGACATCGCGGGGAAGGGCGTCGCCAATCCCCTCGCGCTCCTGCTCGCCGCCTGTCTCATGCTCGAGCACGTGGGCAAGGAGAACCTCTCCGGGCGCATCAATGAGGCGGTGGACGCGGTCCTCAACAAGGACCAGGTTCGCACGCGCGACCTGGGTGGCAGGGCCACGACCAAGGCGTTTGCCCAGGCGGTGATCAGGCGCCTGCGTTAAGTCCTTGATGCGCAATGCTTTTGGCGGCGCGCCGGCAATTGGTGCTCTGCAACATCTTTTTTCGTCGAACCCCTTGACTGTAGGGGGAAAAGGCTTAAAATAGCTTATTGTGCAGTGCAGCAAAACGGCCTGCAAAAAACCGCGCCTCGCACATTCCGCCAACCGCCAAAGGACCAACCAAATGATCAAAGTAGACCAACTCGCCGCCGTCAACGAGGCCGCGATCGACCAGTTCTCGTATTTCGCCAAGCTTTCCCTCTCCAACTTCGAGAAGTTCGCCGAGCTCGGCCTTGGCGCCGCGCGCGACTCCGTCGAAGCCGCCACCAAGCATGCCCAGACGCTGGCCTCGGCCCGCGACGTGCAGGAGATGATCGCCATCAATTCCGCGGCCGTCGAGCCGGCGTTCAAGAAGGCCTACGCCTACTCGCGCACCGCCTACGAGACGTTTGCCGAGTCGAACGACGAAGTGAAGCGCGTGTTCGAGAAGCAGTCGGCCGACATCAACAAAGCCGCCATCGCCGCCCTCGAAGAGGCCTTCAAGTACGCGCCCGCCGGTTCCGAGACGGTGGTCGGCAACGTGAAATCGGCGCTCGCCGCCGCGCAGAGCGCCTACGACAACATGACCGCGATCAACAAGCAGATCTATGACACGGTCGAGAAGTCGGTCGAGCAGAACGTCGCCACCGCCAAGAGCGCCGCGACCAAGGCCAAGCGCACCTCGCGCCGCTCGAAGTAAGCTCCCGGCTCCACGAAGACAGGCCCCCGGCGCGAGCCGGGGGCTTTTTTCTGCTTTATCATGGCGGCATGAAAGTCATCGGCATCGCCGGGTATAGCGGCAGCGGCAAGACCACGCTCATCGAGAAAATGGTCCCGCTCCTCGTGCGGGAGGGGCTGCGCGTATCGCTGGTGAAGCACGCCCACCACGAGTTCGACGTCGACCAGCCCGGCAAGGATTCCTGGCGCCACCGTCATGCGGGCTGCTCGGAGGTGCTGATCAGCTCCTCGAAGCGCTGGGCGATCATGCACGAGCTGCGCGGCGCGGCGGAGCCCGACCTGCAGGAGCAGCTCAAGCACTTCTCGCCCTGCGACCTCGTGATCGTGGAGGGCTACAAGAGCGAGGCGATCCCG
>JBKJYC010000402.1:0-12183 GCA_046715885.1 Usitatibacter sp. | reverse complement strand
TTGCCGTCGCGATCGCCGCCGACCCAGCTCCCGACCGTGAGCACGGGTGCGAATTCCGGCCGCCCGAAGTCGCCCGGCAGCTTCGCCACGGCGTCCTCGACCTCGGCCTGGATCCTGGGCACCGCGTCGATGAACGAGTACTCGAAATACGAAAGCGCGTTCTCGATCTCGTCACGCACGCCCAGTTTCACGCCGCGCAGCATCCGCGTTTGCCATAGCGTCTGGATCAGGCGGCGCAGCTGGATCTCGGTCGCCTCCTTCTCCTCGGCGAGGATCTCGGCATTGTCGCGGTCGACCAGCAGCTGCGAGATGGCGAGCTGGACATCCAGGGTGCTCTTTCGCTGGACTTCGGTCGGGTGCGCCGTCAGCACCGGCGTCACACGGATGCGCGAGAGCGTCGAGACCGCCTCCTCCTGCCTGGTGCCGCGGCTGCGCGCGTCCTCGAACAGGCCGCGCAGGGTCGAGGCCAGCGGCGCCGCTCCGCTGCGGCGGTTCTCGCGGCCGCGGCGCAAGTGGTGCCGGTCCTCGGCGATGTTGGCGAGCAGCGAGAAGTAGCTGAAAGCCCGCACCACGACCACGGCCTGGTCGTCGGGCAGTGCGTCCAGGGTCCGGGCGAGGGACTTGCGCGAGGTGATGTCCTCCAGCCGGCGGCTGGCCACGGCGAGCTTGCGAATGCTCTCGATCAGGTCGAAGGTGAACTCGCCCTCCTGGGCGCGGATGGTGTCCCCCAGGAGGCGCCCCAGCAGGCGTATGTCATCGCCGAGGGCGGCGTCTTTATCGCGGGTGGGGGTGTCCATGGAAGGAGAATAGTAGAATTCCTGCATGCGCCTGTATATCGATGTTGTCGCGCTGCGGGACGGCTTGCACCTGGGGCCACGCCTCGTCGACCCGATCAAGCCAATCCCTTCATGAGTCTCGCCCGCGTGGGCGGCTTCCGGATTGCCGGCATCACCACCTGCGTCCCGCCAGCCATCGTCGCCAACGCCGACTTCGCGGAGAAATACGGTGCGGCGGAGGTGCGCAAGGTCGTAGCCATGGCCGGCATCCGGGAGCGACGTATCGCGGAGGCAGGCGTGACCTCGGTCGACCTGTGCGTCGAGGCGGCGGCCACGCTTCTCGACAAGCTGGGATGGCCGGCGGAATCGATCACCGGACTGATCTTCATAACCCAGACACCCGACTACTTCCTGCCGTCGAGCAGTTGCGTGATCCATCGGCGGCTGGGCCTGCAGGACCACTGCGCGGCCTTCGACCTCGGCCTCGGCTGCTCGGGATATCCGTACGGAATCTATCTCGCCGCGACCATGCTCAAGGCGGGCGGCCAGCAGCGCATCCTGGTGCTGCATGGCGAGACGCCCAGCAAGTTCGTCAGCGCCGAGGACCACTCGACCACGCTCCTGTTCGGCGACACGGGGTCGGCGACCGCGATCGAAGCGCGCGCCGACGCCCCGGAATCGATCTTCGCCCTCCACACCGACGGCACTGGCGCCGAGCAGCTGATCGTGAGAGGCGGCGGCTTCCGCGATCGTCATCCCGCGAATCCCCGCCACGAGTCCCTCGAGATGGACGGCGCGGCCATCTTCAACTTCACGGTGAAGCGCGTGCCGGCCCTGATCGACGAGACCCTGTCCTTCGCCGGGTTGTCGGGGACCGACATCGATGTCTACGCATTCCACCAGAGCAACCAGTTCATCATGCTGCACATCGCCAAGAAGTGCGGGCTTCCGGCGGATCGGGTGCCGCTGATCCTGGCGCATTTCGGCAACAGCGGCGGCCCCTCCGTGCCGCTCGTATTGACGCAGTGCTTCGCGGAGTCGGTGGCCCGGTTGCCCGTCGAGCGCGCGGGTTCAGCGCTGCGCGTGATGATGCTGGGCTATGGAGTGGGTCTGTCCTGGGGGTCCTTGCTCACCGAGCTTGACCGCGATATCGTCGTGGCGCACTCCGACTACGTCGGCGCCACCGGCCCATGAAACCCGACGCAACCCCCCTCGCACCCGATGAGGCGCTGCAGATGATCGCCGGAGCGTTCAACGAGGAGGTGGCGAACCTTTCGCCCGACAGTGCCCGGGACGCGCTCGCCGGCTGGGATTCGATGGGCGTCCTGATGCTCACCGCGGAGCTCGACGAGCGCTTTGACATCGAGTTGAGCTCGGAGGATTCGAGCAAGATGCGCAGCGTCGGCGATATCCTGCAGTTCCTGCGGGCACGCCAGTTGTTGCGGGAGTGACCCGCGGCGATGCGGCAGGCCCCGACTTTCGAGACGACGACGCGGCTGGTGGCGCGCGCGCTGGGCGCGGACGGCGCGACCCTGGCCGCGAACCTCAGGCGTGCGCACGCGGGTGACCTTGCGCAAGTCCTGGAGCTTCGCCGCCGCAATCTCGAGTTGCGCTTTGCCGGCATCGACTCGGAATACCTCCAGTGGCGCTACCGCTTCGGCCGCACCGACCGCGGACTGGGAGACCTGTGGGTGCTGTACATGGGCGAGCGCCTGCTCGGGATCGTCGGCACCGAGGACCTGGTCGTCCGGCACGCGGATCGGCGCTGGAACGGCATCCGCACGATGGACATCCTGGTCGAGAGGAGCCTGCACAACAGCGGCCTTGGCGTCTGGCTCAACCAGGCCCTGTTTCGCACCGCCGACTTCACGCTCGCGGTTGGCGCGAACGCGCAGTCCGCGGGCCTGGTGACGCGCCTGTTCCGGCCCCTGCCGATGTTGCAGGTCTGGAAGCAGCCGATCGGCGTGGGCCACTTCTTGCGTCGCCGCTACCTGGGCCACGGGCGCATCGCGGGCATGGCGATCGCGGCGGCCAATCTGGCCCTGCTGGGGAGGCGCCGGATGGGCGCGCTGGCCGCCGGCAAGGGCCTGGAGATGCGGCCGATCACGTGCTTCGATGCGGCTGCCTCGACGCTGGCCGGTCCCGGCACCGGCAACCGCGTTGCCATGGAGCGCGGCGCGGACTATCTCAACTACCGCTTGTTCGACAATCCGCGCGCCCGGTACAACGCGACCGGCGCCTGGCGCGCCGGCAAGCTCGTCGGCTACGTAGCCTGGAGGCCGGTCAATGGCGAGGGCGGCGATTCGTGGCTGCACGTCATCGACTGGCGAACATCGGAACCGGATCGCGAGGACGCCTTGCCGGCCTTGCTCGGCAGCCTCGCCCGCGAGGCAGAGCTGGCGAGCTGCAGCTTTGTCCTGCTCGTCCAGCAGAGCGTGGACGAGCAGCGGCTCCTCGCGCGCGCCGGGTTCATCGGCCCGCGACCCGGGAGCGAAAAGCTCGTCGGCCTCCATGCCCAGGATCCGCATGTGCGCGAGGCGCTGTCCGCAGCGAGCTGGTCGCTCACCGATCTCGACGACGACAACGACGGCGCATGAACGAGGGCCAAGGGTAAAATCCGAATCGAGATGCCGACCCGCCTCTACATCAACGATGTCGCCGTCCGCGATGGCTTCCAGATCGAGCCGCGCTTCGTTCCCACGTCCACGAAAGTCGAGCTGATCGACCACCTCTCGCGGACCGGGCTGCACAAGATCGAGGTCACCTCCTTCGTGTCGCCCAAGGCCGTGCCGGCGCTGGCCGACGCGAACGAGGTGCTCGCCGGCATCGAGCGGGTGCCCGGTGTGGTGTACGTGGCCCTCGTGCCCAACATCCGCGGCGTGCACAACGCCGCCGCCGCGCCGCGCAAGCCCGACGAGCTGAACGGCGTGGTCTCGGCATCCGAGACCCACAACCGCGCCAACATCAACCGCACCCATGAGCAGACGCTCGCGGAGCTGCCGACCATGGTGAAGGTCGCGCACGAAGCGGGCATGAAGATCACGATGAGCCTCTCGACCACTTTCGGCTGCCCGTTCGAGGGCCGCGTGGCCGAGGACATGGTGCTGCGCCTCGTGGAGAGATTCCATGAGCTGGGCTTCGACGGCATCTCGCTCGCGGACACCACGGGCATGGCGAACCCGCGTCAGGTCGCGGACCTCACGCGCAAGGTGCTGGAGCGCTTCCCGCCCCCGGACGAGTGCTACTACACGCTCCATTTCCACAACACGCGCGGCATGGGGCTGGCGAACGTGCTGGCGGGCATCGCCTCCGGCATCCGCTCCTTCGACGGCTCGCTGGGGGGCCTCGGCGGCTGCCCGTTCGCCCCGGGGGCCACCGGAAACATCTGCACCGAGGACATGGTGAACATGCTCGAAGACATGGGCTACGACACACGCGTGGACCTGGCGAAGCTGATCGCCTGCGCGCGCCTCGTGCCGGAGATCGTCGGCCACGAAGTGCCCGGCCAGGTGATGAAGGCGGGTGTCACGATGCACCTGCACGAGCTTCCCGAAAGCCTGAAGGCCTGAAAGAGCCTCCCGTTCCACAATCATCCGGATGGAGATCCTGAAATGCTGAAGACAATCGGTGCACTCCTGGTCGGCCTCGTCCTCGCGACGGGCGCCTGCGCGCAAGCTCCCGAGAAGAAGAAGATCACGATCGCGGTGGGCGGCAAGAACCTCTTCTACTACCTCCCGCTGTCGGTGGCCGAGCGCAAGGGCTACTTCAAGGAAGAGGGCCTGGAGGTCGAGATTCCCGACTTCGCGGGCGGCGCCAAGGCGCTGCAGGCGCTGGTGGGCGGCTCGGCCGACATGGTCTCGGGCGCCTACGAACACACGATCAACATGGTCGCGAAGAAGCAGCCCATCAAGGCGGTGGTGCTGCAGGCCAAGCACAGCTCCATCGTGCTGCTGCTGCCCAAGGACAAGGCCGCGAAGTACAAGTCGCCGCGGGACCTGAAGGGTCTCAAGATCGGCGTGTCGGCTCCCGGCTCTTCCACCAACATGTTCGTGAACAACCTGCTCGCGAAGGACGGCCTGAAGCCCACCGACGTCGCGATCGTCGGCGTGGGCACGGGCTCGGGGGCGTTCGCGGCGATGGAGAAGGGCGAGATCGACGCGCTCTCGAACCTGGACCCCGTCATCACGCAGCTCGAGGCCACGGGCAAGTTCGCCGCGGTCGCCGACAGCCGCACCGAGAAAGGCATGAAGGACATCTACGGCGGCGACTACCACGCCTCCGTGATCTACATCACCGACGAATTCATCAAGAAGAACCCGAACACGGTGCAGGCGGTGGTGAACGCGATGGTGCGCGCCGACAAGTGGATCGCGAAAGCCACGCCGCAGGAGATCGTCGACCTGATGCCCAACGAGTACAAGGCCGGCAACCCCTCGCTCTACAAGGAGGGGCTGCTGAAGAACATGATCGGCTACTCAGAGGACGGCACCCTGTCCCTCAAGGCCGCCGAGAACGTCTACAAGGTGCTGGTCCAGTTCGAGCCGTCGGTGAAGGCGGCGGGCAAGTTCGACTTGAACCAGACCTTCGACAACACGTTCGTCAAGAAAGCCAACGCCAAATACAAGTGACGAGGGATTGGGCGCTTCGGCGCCCTTCCTCCTCGTCATCCCCGCGAAGGCGGGGATCCAGCCAACCATGACCGCCGCCGTCCAATTCGACCAGGTCACCTGCACCTTCGCCGGCAAGGCGGGCGGATCGTACACGGCGGTCAGGGACGTGACCCTTTCGATCGGCGAGGGCGAGTTCGTCTCGATCGTGGGCCCCACGGGGTGCGGGAAGTCCACGCTGCTGAACGTAGCGGCGGGCCTGCTCAAGCCCTCGTCGGGAAACGTATCGATCTTCGGCGAGCCGCTCGCCGGCATCAATCGGCGCGCCGGCTACATGTTCCAGACCGAGGCGCTGATGCCGTGGCGCAGCTGCCTCGACAACGTGGCCGCCGGGCTCGAGTTCCGCGGCGAGGCCCCGGCGAGCGCGCGCGCGAAAAGCGAGGACTGGCTCGCGCGCGTGGGCCTCGCCGGCTTCGGAGACCGCTATCCGCACCAGCTCTCCGGGGGCATGCGCAAGCGCACCTCGCTGGCGCAGATGCTGATCCTCGATCCCAAGATCATGCTCATGGACGAGCCGTTCAGCGCGCTCGACATCCAGACGCGCCAGCTGATGGAGAACGAGCTGCTCGAGCTTTGGAGCGCCAACCGCAAGAGCGTCCTCTTCATCACGCACGACCTCGAGGAGGCGATCTCGCTCTCGGACCGCGTCGTGGTGCTGTCCGCCGGGCCCGCCACGCGCCCGATCGGCGAATACGCGATCGACCTCCCGCGCCCGCGCGACGTGGCCGAGATCCGCCTCACGCCGGGATTCACCCGCATCCATGACCAGATCTGGCACGCCATGAAGGATGAGGTCCTGAAGGGCTACCAGCAGACCAGGAATCGCGTCCTGGCGTGAATCTCAAGTACCTCCGCGTCTACCAGGCGCTTCTGCTCTTCGCGATCTTCGCTTTCTGGCAACTCGCGACCGACCCGGAGCTCATCCCGCCTTTCGTCTGGGATAACCCGAACCGAGCGGCCTTCTTCTTCGGCGAGCCGATCAAGATGTTCCAGGCGATCTGGGCGTGGTTCGTGACCGACGCCAACATCTACCCCCACCTGTGGGTGACGCTGCAGGAAACCGCGCTCGCCTTCGTCATCGGCTCCGTGCTGGGTCTCGCGATCGGGCTGTGGCTCGGCCTGTCACCCACCGCCTCCGCGCTCTTCGATCCCTACATCACCGCGATGAACGCGATGCCGCGCGTGGTGCTGGCCCCGATCTTCATGGTGTGGTTCGGCCTGGGCATCTGGTCGAAGGTGGCCCTCGGCGTGACGCTCGTTTTCTTCATCGTCTTCTTCAACGTCTACCAGGGCGTGAAGGAAGTGAGCCCCGTGGTGCTGAACAACGCCACCATGCTGGGGGCCACGCGCAAACAGTTGCTGCGCTACGTGTACCTGCCTTCCGCCACTTCCTGGGTGTTCTCGAGCCTGCACACCTCCGTGGGCATGGCCTTCGTCGGCGCGGTGGTGGGCGAGTACCTCGGTTCGGCGAAGGGCGTGGGCTACCTCATCCACATGGCCGAGGGCTCGTTCGACATCAACACGGTCTTCGCGGGCATCCTGGTGCTGACCGCTTTCGCGCTCGTGCTCGATTTCGCGGTAACGAAGGTGGAAAGACGGCTGCTCGTGTGGCGTCCGGCGCAGAGCGAGACCGAGAAGCTCTGATCAGGGGGCTTTGCGCAGCTTGCGTCCGGCCTTGGCCATCATCCGGTCGAACAGGAAGTTGGGCAGAATCCGGAAGACCCGTCCCACGATCGCCATCTGCCAGGGAATGACCGCGAGGCTCCTCCCCGCGTCGATCGCCCCGGCGCAGCGGCGCGCGAAGTCATCGGCGGGAATGAGGAAGGGCATCGGATAGGGGTTCTGCGCGGTCATCGGCGTGGCGACGTAGCCGGGGCAGATGGTGATCACCTTCACGCCCGGGCGCCGCAGCTCGACCCGCAGGGCCTCGCAGTAGCTGATGGCCGCCGCCTTCGAGGCGCTGTACGCACTGGCGCCGGGAATCCCGCGGAACCCCGCGACCGACGCGATACCCACGAGCGAGCCCGAGCGGCGCGCGCGCATCGGCGCGATGAACGGGTGGAACGTATTCACCAGCCCGTTCACGTTGATGTCCATGATCTGCCGGAACACCTCCACATCGTCCTCGAACTCGGTGAGCGTCCCGTGGGAGATGCCGGCGTTGGCGATCACGAGGTCGGGCAGGCCGTGCGTGCCGATGAAGTCCGCGGCCGCGGCTTTCATCGCCGCCAGGTCGCGCACATCGGCGGGATAGATCTCCGTGGGCACGGGCAGAGCGCCCTTCAGGGTGCGCAGGAAATCCTCGCGCCGGGCCACCAGGCCCAGGGTGGCGCCGCGGCCGGCATAAAAACGCGCGAGGGCTTCGCCGATACCGCTCGAAGCCCCCGTGAGGAAGACGCGCACTTACTTGCTGGCGACGGTTTCTTTGCGCGAGCGCTCGACCAGCTGGTCGACGATGACCATGATGCGCGAGATGTCGCCCTTGGCATGCGAGTTGGAGGTGAGGTACTTGCCGTTCACCACCAGCATCGGGACGCCGTCGACCTTGTACGACGCGGTCTTCTGACGGGCATTGTTGATCTTGGCCTGCACGGCGAAGGACTTCTCGACGTCGGTGAACTTGGCCACGTCCACGCCCTGCTTCGCGAGCCATTGGTCGCGGGTGGGCTTGGCGTTCAGGTTGACGCTGTCGGTGTGGATGGCGTCGAACACCTTCGCGTGCAGCTTGTCCAGCAGGCCCATCGCCTCCAGCGTGTAGAACAGCGTGGCGTTCTCGATCCAGGAGTTGCCCGGCAGCGCATGCATGCGCTTGAACACCACGTCCTTGGGGAGGTTCGCGGCCCATTTCTGGATGTACGGCTCGAGGCGCGCGCAATGCGGGCAGCCGTACCAGAAGAACTCGATCACCTCCACCTTGCCGGCCTCCACGGTGCCCTGCGGCGGATTGAGGAGGGCGAAGTCCGGCATGTTCTGCTGCGCCGAGGCGTTGCCGGCCGCGAACGCGACGCAAACAGCGGCAAGGGAAACGAGCTTTCGAATCGACATCATGGGGTGGGGTCCTGTCCTATTTCCTGGTTTCATCGGTGGTGCGAATGATGGCTGCGCTGACGCCGTTCTGGGACAGCGCGGTCTTGATTCGGTTCGCGTCGTCCAGGCTCTGGTACGGGCCCAGACGCACGCGATAAAGCGTGCCCTTGTTCTCCACGTTGACCGGGCGAACGTTGGCCTCCAGACCGGTTAACGCAATCTTCGCCTTTAGGTTGTCAGCGTCGGACTCGGAAGCGAAGGCTCCCGCCTGGAGCCAGTACAAGTCCCCGGAGAACGCCTTGGGCGTGCGCGGCGATGAACCGGGCTTGGGCGCCTCCTCGGGGGCCTTCGGGGCCGCCTTTGCCGCCTTGACCTCCCTTTCGGTCACTTCCTTGTCGCCGGGGAGGATCTGGTAGAACTCGAAGCGCGGCCGGTCCGTCTTGGCCGTCGCCTTCTTCGCGGGTTCCGCGGCGCCGGACTTGTCGGGCGCGGCCTTGGCCTTCTCGGCGGCCTTCTCCGCGGCCTTCGCCGCCTCGGGCGGCGGCGGCGGCTGCGTGGCGCCGATCTTGGGCAGCGCCTCGATCTGCTTGCCCTTGTCGACGAACGGGTTGGAGAGGCGGTTCAGCCAGAGCGCCACGGCGAGCGCGATGATGATGCCCAGCAGCAGGCCGATGATGATGCCCATCAGCATCGGGTGCGCGGGACCCACGCCCGAGCTCCTCGACGATGTCTCCTTTGCGTAGTCCTTCGCCACTCACATCCTTTCCGGTGTCGAGATGCCGAGCACCGTGAGACCGTTCGCGAGCACTTGTCGCGTAGCGGCGACGAGCGCCAGTCGCGCGAGCTTCACCCTTTCGTCGTCGACCAGAAAACGCTCCGCATTGTAGTAGGAATGCATGCGTGCCGCCACGTCGTCATGGAGGTAGAACGTGAGCAGGTGCGGCGAGAATTCGCGCGCGGCACGCTCGAGCAGCTCCGGAAATTCGCTCAGGTTCTGCGCCAGCGCGATCTCGTGCGGCGTGCCCAGGGCCGAGAGGTCCGCCTCCTTGAGCGACGCCGGGTCGCCGCCCCATTCGCGCAGCACGCTGCACAGCCGTGCGTGCGCGTACTGCACGTAGTAGACCGGGTTGTCCTCGGTCTGGCGCTTCGCGAGGTCGATGTCGAAGACCAGATGCGAATCGACCTTGCGCATGATGAAGAAGTAGCGCACGGCGTCGCGACCCACCTCGTCGATCAGGTCGCGCACGGTGACGTAGGAGCCGGCCCTCTTGGAGATCTTCACCTCCTCGCCGCTCCTGATCACCGTCACCATCTGGTGGAGCACGTAGTCCGGGTAGCCCTTCGGAATGGCCATGGCGAGCGCCTGGAGGCCGGCACGCACGCGCGTCACCGTCGAATGGTGGTCCGCGCCCTGCACGTTCACCACGTGCGCGAAGCCGCGGCGGAACTTGCTGAGGTGATAGGCGACGTCGGGGACGAAGTACGTGTACGTGCCGTCGCTCTTGCGCATCACGCGGTCCTTGTCGTCGCCGAAGTCGGTGGTCTTCAGCCACAGCGCGCCTTCGCCCTCGTACGCGTGGCCCGCTTTCTTCAGCATCTCGACGGTCTCGTCGACCTTGCCGTCGGTGTAGAGCGAGCTCTCCAGGAAGTAGGAGTCGAACTGCACGCCGAAGGCGCGCAGGTCGATGTCCTGCTCCTTGCGCAGGTATTGCACGGCGAACTGGCGGATCTGCTCGAGGTTCTGGCCCTTCGCGTCGCCGAAATGCTCGGCCGCGTACTCGCGCGCGATCTCGCGGATGTACTCCCCGAGGTAGCCGTCCTTCGGCATCTCCACCTTCGCGCCCGCGGCTTCCAGGATGCGCGCCTGGACCGAGAGCGCGAGGTTGGCGATCTGGTTTCCGGCGTCGTTGTAGTAGAACTCGCGCGTGACCGAGTAGCCCTGCCATTCGAGCAGCCGGGAGATGGCGTCTCCGAGCGCGGCCTGGCGCCCGTGCCCCACGTGGAGCGGGCCGGTCGGGTTGGCGGAGACGAACTCCACCATGAACTTCCGGCTCGCGCCCGCGTGGCCGCGCCCGAACTCCCTGCCCCTGGCGTTGATGTCGGCCAGGATGCCGAACCGCGATCCGCCCGCGAGTGTGAAATTGATGAAGCCAGGGCCGGCGATGTCCATCTTCGCGACCAGGCCCTGCGTGGGGATCCGCGCGACGATCGTCTCGGCCACCTCGCGCGGCTTCCTGCCGACGCTCTTCGCGAGCTGCAGCGCCACGTTGGTCGAGAAGTCGCCGTGGTCGAGATTCTTCGGCCGCTCGATCAGTACGGAGACACTCCCCGCCTGCGGGAAGGCGTCCTGCACGGCCTTCGACACGAGGGATTCGACCTGCTGCTTGGGATCTGATGCGGACACGGGCGGGAGGGGGCTGCGAAACGTCCAATTATAGAGGCGCGAGGCACGAGGCGCGAGGCACGAGAGAATCCCGCTCTTTCTCGAGCCTTGTGCCTCGTGCCTCGTGCCTTTTTTTCAGACGTCCTGGGGGTCGACGTCGAGCGACCAGCGCACGCGCCTCTCGCCCTCCTCGTCCAGCGCGGCTTTCCACGCGCGTACGAAGGGTTGCAGGGCGGTGCGGGTCTTGGCGCGGACGAGGAGCTGCGCGCGTTCGAAGCCCGCCTTGCGCTCGAGCGGCGCGGGAACGGGATCGAAGATCTCCACCTTCTGCGGAAGGCTGCGCCCGACGCGCGCCGCGGATCGCAGGAAAGCGAGGGCCTCGCCCCGCCTCTTCGACTCCGCTCGCAGCAGCACCAGGTGTGCGAAAGGCGGGAAGCTCGCGACCCTGCGCTCCTCGAGGGCCTCATCCGCGAACGTCCCGTAGTCGTGGGTCGCCACCGCCGCGTAGAGCGGATGCGTGGGAAAGTCGCTTTGGATCAGCACCTCACCCGCGCGTTCGGCGCGGCCCGCGCGCCCCGCCACCTGCACCAGCTGCGAGAAGAGCCGCTCGGAGGCGCGGAAGTCCGCACTGAACAATCCGGAATCGCTGTCGAGCGCTCCCACGAACGTGAGGCCGGGATAGTCGTGGCCCTTCGCGAGCATCTGGGTGCCCACGAGGATGTCCACCTCGGAGTCGCGCACCTGCTCGAGCACCTTCTTGAGCGAGCCTTTGCGCGCGGTCGAATCGCGGTCCACGCGTGCGATGCGCGCCTTCGGGAACAGCGCCCTCAGCGCGTCCTCGACGCGCTGCGTCCCATGGCCCACGGGCTGCAGGTCGAGCCCCCCGCATCCGGGGCAGCGGTCGGGGATCTTCCGGTGATGCCCGCAGTGATGGCAACGAAGCTCGCCGCTCTTCAGGTGCAGCACCAGCTTCGCGCTGCACCGTTCGCAGGACGACGTCCACGCGCAGTCCCGGCAATAGAGAACGGGCGAGAAACCGCGCCGGTTCACGAACACCAGGCTCTGCTCGCGCCGCTCGAGGCGAGCGCGGATCGCCGCAACCAGGCCCGCCGCCAAGCCTTCCTCGGGCCGGTCGGTGCGCGTGTCGAGGGTGCGCACCGCCGGCAAGCCGGCACCGGCGCTTGCCCGGCTCCTCAACTCGGCGAAGGCGTAGCGGTCCTGCTTCGCGTTGAAATAGCTTTCGAGCGAGGGGGTTGCCGAACCCAGCACCACGGGAATGCCCAACATCTGCGCTCGGCGCACGGCGACGTCGCGCGCGGAGTAGCGCCTG
>JBKJYC010000401.1:0-5134 GCA_046715885.1 Usitatibacter sp. | reverse complement strand
TGCAAGCTACCGTCGCCGAGCACGAAAAAAACATCGAGGCGCTCAAAAAAGAGCTCGGCGCCTTGAAGCCCTAGCCTCGCGCAGTCTCCCCTTCCGGCGTCCCGCCGACGCGCCAGCCGAATTGGCTGGCGCGTTAATTGCTTTTCCATCGGCAGGCGCGCGACCGTGAACTCCTTCACCGGGATGGAGTTGTTGTCGACCGCCGTGCTCCTGCTCGACGACCGACTCCACGTGACCTACGCCAATCCCGCCGCCGAAACCCTGTTCGCCCATGGGCGCAAGCACCTGCTGGGGCTGCACATCGACAAGGCCCTTCCCGGCAACGAGGCCTTCGTCGAGCAACTTCGCCAGGCACTCGATGCCCAGGCCGGGCTCAACGACAACGACCTGCTGCTCGATGTCGCCGGCGAGCCCGTGCACCTGCACTGCGTCATCAGCCCCGTGGAGGCGAAGGAAGGGCAGCTGCTCCTCGAGTTCCGCGAGCTCGAACAGCAGCTGAAGATCGCACGCGAGGCGCGCATCCTCGAGCAGCAGCAGGCCAACCGCGAGCTGGTGCGCAACCTCGCCCACGAGATCAAGAACCCCCTGGGAGGGATCCGCGGTGCAGCGCAGTTGCTCGAGCGCGAGCTCTCCGACCCGGAGCTGCGCGAGTTCACGCAGGTGATCGTGAAGGAAGCCGACCGCCTGCAGTCGCTGATGAATCGCCTGCTCACGCCCAACCGGCTGCCACGCATCGAGCCGATCAACATCCACGAGGTGATCGAACGCGTGCGCACCTTGCTGCTCGCGGAGTTCACCGAGGGACTCGAGATCGGTCGCGACTACGACACCAGCCTGCCCGAGCTGGTGGGCGACATGGAGAGCCTGATCCAGGCCATCCTCAACGTCGCGCGCAATGCCGCGCAGGCCACCGGCGGCCGCGGCGAGATCCGCCTCATCACGCGCATCGCGCGCCAGGTGACCATCGCAAGGCGCCGGCACCGCCACGCGATCGCCGTGACCATCGAGGACGACGGCCCGGGCGTGCCCCCGGAGCTGGCGGAGCTGATCTTCTATCCCATGGTGAGCGGACGCGAGGGCGGCACCGGGCTCGGCCTCTCGCTCGCGCAGAGCTTCGTCAGCCGCCACCAGGGGATGATCGAATTCGAGAGCGTGCCCGGCCTGACGCGCTTCACCCTCCTGCTGCCCGTGCGTCCGCGCGAGGCAGCGCTCGCGGAGTTCCGATGAACGCGCCCGACCCCATGCTCGCCTCCGTCTGGATCATCGATGACGACCGCTCCATCCGCTGGGTGTTCGAGAAGGCGCTCGCGCGCGAGGGCATCGCGCACCGCACCTTCGGTGTCGCCCAGGAGGCGCTCGACCGCCTCGATTCCGAGGTGCCGCAGGTGGTCGTGAGCGACATCCGCATGCCCGGCCTTTCCGGGCTGGAGCTGATGCAGCGCCTGAAGGAGCGCCTTCCCACGACGCCCGTGATCATCATGACCGCGTACTCGGACCTGGAGAGCGCCGTCGCCGCGTTCCAGGGCGGGGCGTTCGAGTATCTCCCGAAGCCTTTCGACGTCGACCACGCCGTGGACCTCGTCCGGCGCGCGATGGAGGAGAGCCGCCGCCAGGTCGAGGTGCCGCCGGAGAACGGGCAGACGCCGGAGATCCTGGGCCAGGCCCCGGCAATGCAGGAAGTCTTTCGCGCCATCGGGCGGCTCGCGCACTCGCATGCGACGGTGCTCATCACCGGGGAGTCGGGCACCGGAAAGGAGCTTGTCGCCCGCGCCCTGCACCGCCATAGCCCGCGCGGGGCGAGGGCCTTCATCGCCATCAACACGGCCGCCATTCCGAAGGACCTGCTGGAGAGCGAGCTCTTCGGGCACGAGCGCGGTGCCTTCACCGGAGCGCAGACCATGCGCCGCGGCCGCTTCGAGCAGGCCGAAGGCGGCACGCTCTTCCTGGACGAGATCGGCGACATGCCCTCGGACCTGCAGACGCACCTGCTGCGCGTGCTCTCCGACGGGCAGTTCTACCGCGTGGGCGGCCACACCCCGCTCACTGCGAACGTGCGCGTCATTGCGGCTACGCACCAGGATCTCGAGACACGCGTGCGCCAGGGCTTGTTCCGCGAGGACCTCTACCACCGCTTGAACGTGATCCGGCTGCGCCTGCCTCCGATCCGCGAGCGGCGCGAGGACATCCCTGCGCTCGCGCGCCACTTTCTCTCGAAGAGCGCCAAGGACCTGGGCGTCGAGGGCAAGCGGCTGACGGACGCCGCGCTCGCCTTCCTCGCCGCGCAGGACTGGGCGGGCAATGTGCGCCAGCTGGAGAACCTGTGCCACTGGGTGACGGTGATGGCGCCCGGCCAGGTCGTCGACGTGAAGGACCTGCCCCCGGAGATCCGCGGGGAGACGACCGCGTCCGCGGCGGCGCCGGAGTCCGATTGGCGGCGCGCGCTCGAGCGCGAGGTCGCGGCGCGCCTGGCGCGCGGCGAGTCCGGAATCGCCGACCCGCTCACGCGCGACTTCGAGACCGCGCTCATCCTGAAGGCGCTGGCGCATACCGGCGGACGGCGCATCGAGGCCGCGACGCTGCTGGGCATCGGGCGCAATACGCTCACGCGCAAGATCCACGAACTGAAGATAGACACTAAAGACTGAACCACGGAAGGCACGGAAAAACTTCAGAGTTCTCTTGCGTGTCTTCCGTGGTTCATGTCTTTCCGTACTTGCGTTCGAACTCGGCGGCGGGCAGCGCGGCGCTGGCGTAGTAGCCCTGGTACTCGTCGCAGCCCAGCTCCCGCAGCGCCTTGAACTGCGCCTCGGTCTCCACCCCCTCGGCCACCACCGAGAGGCGAAGCGAGTGCGCCATCGCGAGGATGGCCTTGATGATCGCCTCGTCGTTGGGGTCGCTGTGGATGTCGCGGACGAACGAGCTGTCGATCTTGATCGAGTCCACGGGCAGCGACTTCAGGTAGGACAGCGACGAGTAGCCGGTGCCGAAGTCGTCGATGGAAAGGCCCACGCCCAGCTCCCCCAGGCGATGCAGCAGTGCCGCCTTCTCCGCGATGTTCTGCATGAGGATGGACTCCGTAAGCTCCAGCTCCAGCGTCGCCGGGTCGATGCCCGAGCGCTGCGTCGCCTGGCTCACCGCGCGGTACAGCCGCTCGCCGTCGCTCACCTGGCCCACCGAGAGGTTCACCGAGAGCCTCAGGCCCGGCTTCACGCGCCGCTGCCATTCGGCGATCAGGGCGCACGACTGCTCCAGCACCCACTCGCCGATGGACACGATGAGCCCGGAATCCTCGGCGACGCCGATGAACTTGCCGGGCGCCAGCAAGCCGCGGCGCGGATGCTGCCAGCGGATCAGGGCCTCGACGCCGACCAGCTCTCCGGTGGACACCTTCATCCGCGGCTGGTAGTGGATCACCAGCTCGTTCCTGCGCAGCGCCAGGCGCAGGTAATTCTCGACCGACAGGCGCTCCTGCGCCCGGGCGTTCATCTCGGCAGAGAAGAACTGGTAGTTGTTGCGCCCCTTCTCCTTGGCGAAGTACATCGCCACGTCGGCGTGCTTCATCAACGTGGCGGAGTCCTTGCCGTCATTGGGATAGAGGCTGATGCCGATGGAGCACGAGGTGTTCAGGTGCTGGCCGTCGATCAGCATCGGCGCGCCCATGGCGGCGATCATCTTCTCGGCCACGGCCTGGGAGCCCTCGCCGCCCTCGTCGCCGAGGTGGTCGAGGATCACCGCGAACTCGTCTCCGCCAAGGCGGGCCACCGTGTCGGAGGCGCGCACGCAGGCCGTGAGGCGCGCCGCCACGCGCTTGAGCAGCTCGTCGCCCACCTGATGGCCGAGCGAGTCGTTGATGGGCTTGAAGCGATCGAGGTCGATGAACATGAATGCGAAGCCGGCCTTGTTGCGCGCGGCGTTCACGATGCCCTGCTCCAGGCGGTCGTGCAGCAGCACGCGGTTGGGAAGCCCGGTGAGCGCGTCGCGCGTAGCGAGGTACTCGGCGCGCTCCTCGGCGGCCTTGCGCTTGGTCACGTTGGTCGAGGTTCCCGTGAGGCGCAGCGCGCGCTTCTGGTCGTCGCGCTGCGTGACCTTGCCGCGCGAATGCACCCAGATCCACTCCCCGGCCGCGTTCGGCACGCGGTACTCACAGTCGAACTCCTCGCTGACACCCTTGATCGCGTTGTTGATCGTGGCCATGAAGACGTCGCGATCTTCGGGGTGGTTCCAGGCGAAGACCTCCTCGCCCGGGCAGGTCGACTCGCGCGGCTCGTCGCCCAGCAGCGAAGACCAGCTCTCGTTGAAATAGACCCGGTTGGCCTTGAGGTCCCAGTCCCACAGCGCCAGGTTGGAACTGGTGAGGGCCAGGTCCAGGCGCTCCTTCGCGCGCGCCATCTGCTGCTCGGCGCGCCTGCGCAGCGTGATGTCGCGCCCGATGCCGATCATGTACTGGCGCGCTCCCATGCGAAGTGGCTTGCCGGTAAAGGCATAGGGGCGCACGTTCCCCTCGCGGTCCATGACCTCGGCCTCGATCGCCATCTCCTTGCCGCTCTCGAGCACCTCGCGCACCGCGGCCTCGACCAGCCCGCGGTCCCGGGGGGACATGAAGTCCCACGGCTTCATCGACGCGATCTGCGAGTCCGAGTGGCCGGTCGCCGCCGCGAGGCTCGCGTTCCAGCGCAGCACGTTGCAGCCCGGGCCGACGAGATAGAAGGCGCCCGGCAGGCTCTGGATCACCGCGTCGGCGAACTCCTTCTCGATGCGCAGCCCTTCCTCGGTCACGCGGCGCAGGCCGATCTCCTCCTCGAGCAGCTCCGTCAACCGCTGGTACTCGCGCGCGAGGTGCTCGATGGGTGCCTCGACATCTTCGTCCGAGGCGACGCCCGAGCGGATGGCCGCCATGGGCGCCGCCTGCAGGCGCGCCTCGAGCCGGGCGACGGCGAGCGCCGCAAGATTCTCCAGGGCCGTGCGCTCCTGGGCGGAGAGCGTGCGCGGGATGCGGTCCAGGACCGTGAGCGACCCCAGGACGACGCCGTCGGACGTGGCGAGCGGCATCGCGCAGAAGAAGCGCGCGCGCAGCTCGCCGCCGAAGAGCGGGGGCCCGCGCAACTGCGGGTTGGCGTCGTTCTCGATCAGCAAC
>JBKJYC010000400.1:0-2836 GCA_046715885.1 Usitatibacter sp. | reverse complement strand
CCACTACATGGGCTGCTCGACCTTCTCCAACTACACGGTGCTTCCCGAGATCGCGCTGGCGAAGATCCGCGAGGACGCGCCGTTCGAGAAGGTCTGCTACATCGGCTGCGGCGTGACCACGGGCCTGGGCGCGGTGATCAACACCGCGAAGGTGGAGGCGGGCGCCAACGTGGTGGTCTTCGGGCTGGGCGGCATCGGCCTCAACGTGGTCCAGGGGGCGCGCATGGCTGGCGCCAACAAGATCGTGGGCGTGGACTTGAACCCCGGACGGCGGGCGATGGCCGAGAAATTCGGCATGACGCATTTCGTGAACCCGAAGGAAGTGGACGGCGACCTGGTCGCCCATCTCGTGGCGCTCACCGATGGCGGCGCGGACTACAGCTTCGAGTGCGTGGGCAACGTCGAGCTGATGCGCCAGGCCCTGGAGTGCTGCCACCGCGGCTGGGGCGTCTCGGTGGTCATCGGCGTCGCCGGCTCGGGACAGGAGATCCGCACGCGGCCCTTCCAGCTGGTGACCGGGCGCGTCTGGAAAGGCACGGCCTTCGGCGGCGCGCGCGGGCGCACGGACGTTCCGAAGATCGTCGATTGGTACATGGACGGCAAGATCGACATCGACTCGCTGATCACGCACGTGATGCCGTTGGTGGACATCAACAAGGCGTTCGACCTGATGCACGAGGGCAAGTCGATCCGCAGCGTCGTCACCTACTGATGGCGGAGCTCGAAACCCTCTCCGAGCACGCGTGCTTCGGGGGCATCCAGGGTTTCTATCGCCACCGCTCGCGCGAATGCGCCTCCGCGATGCGATTTTCCGTCTATCGGCCCCCGAATCCGGCCGGCGTGAAGCTACCGCTGCTCTACTACCTGGCGGGCCTCACCTGCACGGAAGAGACGTTCATGGTCAAGGCGGGCGCGCAGCGCCTCGCCGCGCGACTCGGCATCGTGCTCGTGGCGCCCGACACCAGCCCACGCGAGGAGCGCCTGCCCGGTGACGACGAGAGCTGGGACTTCGGACTCGGCGCGGGTTTCTACGTCGATGCCACCGTCGCGCCGTGGAATGCGCACTACCGGATGTACAGCTATGTCACCCGGGAGCTGCCGGAAGTCGTGGCGAGCCACTTTTCCGCCGACCTCTCGCGCCAGTCGATCTTCGGGCACTCGATGGGCGGCCATGGGGCGCTCGTGTGCGCCCTTCGCACTCCCGCGCAATACCGCTCCGTGTCCGCCTTTGCGCCGATCGTGGCGCCTTCGAAGGTGCCGTGGGGCGAGAAGGCCTTCTCCCGCTACCTGGGCGAAGATCGCGCGGCCTGGAGCGCGTACGACGCCAGCGAGCTCGCGCGGGGATCCGGCTTCGAGGGCGAGATCCTCATCGACCAGGGGCAGGGCGACAAATTCCTCGAGGTCCAGCTTCAACCGGAGCGGCTCGTGGACGCCTGCCGCGGGACGCGCATCGTTACGCGCTTGCGGCGGCATGCCGGCTACGACCACAGCTACTGGTTCATCCAGACGTTCGTGGCGGACCACCTTCGGTTCCATGGGGAACGGCTGGCGCGTGTCTAGCCGCCCCATCGGTACACGCGTCTAGGTTTCGACATGCAGGCGCCGGTCATCGACGACGTCCTGGTGCGCCACCTGGTGAGCGCTCAATTTCCACAATGGGCCCGTCTCCCGGTCAGATCGGTCGGTGCCGGAGGATGGGATAACAGGTCCTTTCGCCTGGGTGAGGACATGATCGTTCGCCTGCCGAGCGCCGCTGCCTACGCGGCGCAGGTGGAAAAGGAGCAGCGCTGGCTCCCGCGCCTGGCACCTCTCCTTCCGATTCGAATTCCGATGCCGCTTGGCGTCGGAGAACCGGCGGACGGCTATCCGTGGAAGTGGTCGATCTACCGGTGGATCGAGGGGGAGGCCGCAGCGCCCGAGGACGTCGCCGATTCAGGCGCATTCGCCGCCAGCGTCGCCGGCTTTCTCGTCGCATTGCATCGGATCGACAGCAGGGGCGGGCCTTCGCCCGGCGCGCACAATTTCCATCGCGGAGGCTCGCTCGACACCTATGACGCCGAAACACGAGAGGCAATCGCCAGCCTTGGTGGCCGGATCGATGCCCAGGCCGCCACCAGCGCGTGGGAGGCGGCGCTTGGGACCGCCTGGGATCATTCCCCGGTCTGGGTGCACGGCGACATGAGCCCGGGGAACCTCCTGTCACAGGACGGCAGGCTGAATGCGGTGATTGATTTCGGAATGCTGGGCGTTGGCGATCCCGCATGCGATTTGTCCATCGCATGGACACTGTTCCGGGGCGAAAGCCGCGGAGTCTTCCGCGCAATGCTTCCGTTCGACTCCGGCACCTGGAACCGCGCGCGAGCGTGGACGTTGTGGAAAGCGTTGATCGTCGCAGCCGGACTTTCCAGGACCAACGCGATCGAGTGGGCGCAACCGCTGCGTGTCCTGGACGAGGTGCTTCATGGCGAGCGGGCACAGACCCGCAACGTGCCGCTGGACGCCCTGTTCGACCCACCGAAATAGCCTGGAGCCTGGCGCCGATTATTTTTCGACGAAGCGCGCGAACTCGCCCTCGGCGACGAGCGGCTGCACGGCCTGGATGTCGTGTGCGAGGAAGCGATCGCCGTCGAGGTGCGCCGCGACGCTTCGCACCAGCGCGTGGGCGTCCTCCAGAGCGGCGGAGGAGCGCAGCGGCCGGCGAAAGTCGATGCCTTGCGCCGCGGCGAGGAGCTCGATGGCCACGATGTTGGCGGTGTTGTCGGCCATCTCGCCCAACCGGCGCGCCGCGAAGGTGGCCATGGAGACATGGTCTTCCTGGTTCGCGGAGGTGGGCAGG
>JBKJYC010000399.1:0-3596 GCA_046715885.1 Usitatibacter sp. | reverse complement strand
GTCGCGACACTAGTCGAGGACCTTTCGAAGCGTCTGGATGAGGATCTCGGGGCTGAAGGGCTTGACGATCCACCCCGTCGCCCCGGCCTCGCGGCCGCGGCTCTTCAAGTCCTGTCCGGCTTCCGTGGTGAGCACGAGGATGGGGATGTAATTGAACTCGGCCAGTTAGCGCAGCGACTTCACCAGGTCCAGGCCGTTCATGCCGGGCATGTTCACGTCGGTGATGACGAGGTCGAACCTCTTCGCCTTCGCTTCGGTGAGCGCCTTCGCGCCGTCGGGCGCCTCGGTCACCTCGTGCCCCGCGTCGGTGAGCGTGAAGCTCACCATCTGGCGCATGGTGGTGGAATCGTCGACTACCAGGATGCGTGCCACAGGACCCTCCCCTCAGAAGATCTCGACCGCTTCGTCGCCCTTGCGCCGACCCTGCGGCGAGGACGTGCTCTGCGCGCTCTCCGGCGCACTCTTTCCAGCGGGCTGCCCGTGCTCCACCATGCCGCTGCCCTCGAGCTTGCTCGACAGCGAGCGCGTCTCGTCGAAGATCGCGCGCAGCGAGTTCATCAGGTCGGTGAGCATGGGGTTCTTCAGGCGCTGCAGCTTCTGCTGCGTGATGTCCTGGAACTGCAGCGCCACGATGATCTCGTTGATGTCCTTCTGGATCTCGTTGCCGATGGCGCCGATCTGCGAGAGCGTCTCGGCCACTTCCTGGCTGTTGTAGAGCATCTCGCGCGTGAGCTTCTGGCCCTCCGCGTTCGCGAATTGCGCCGCCTCCCGGGCCTGGCTCACGGCGTTGCGCACCGCGCCATGCGTGGAAGTGGCCTGCCCGCGCACCTGCTCCAGCGTGCGGCGGATGTCGCGCGTGAGCGCCTTCGACTCGAGGCTGAGGGTGCGGATCTGGTCGCTCACGGACACCACGTCGTGGCCCTTGACCGAGGTGTTGAGCGCCAGCACGCCTATCTGGCTGTCGTGCGTGGCGAGCTGGTCCAATAGCGTATCGACATGTTCGTAGTCCTTGCGCACGGCCTCGTGGCGCTTCTCCAGCGCCTCGACCGATTCGGTGACCTTGGCAAGGCTCGAGCCGATCTTCGCGGCCACCTCCTCGTAGGCGGACACGAGCTCGGGCAGCGGACGGCTCTCGCGGCGCTTGCCGTCGGCGCCGGTGTGCTCGAGCATGCCCAGCGCGTGGACCACCTGCTGGCGGGTCTTGCGGGTGACGGACACGAAGCGCTTGCCGATCTCGGCCACCGCGCTCTCGGAATACTCGATCACGTCATCCACGTGGCTGGAGACCGCGTCGATGTCGGTGCGCGAGCGATCGGCGTGGGAGGACCAGCGCGATAGCAGGTTGTGCACGCCCGAGGACATCTTGCGCATCTTGCGGATCTGGGCGTCGGGCACTTCGGGGTCGTCGGTGTCGCGCCGGGGCTCCTCCGGGACCGGGAGCACGCGGAACATGAGGATGCCCATGGCGATGGGCACCATGAGCAGGCACATGACGTTCACCCACCACGGCACCCAGAACGCCGCCCAGGCCCACGGCATCGCGAGGATGAGCAGGATCAGCAGCAGCTTCGGGCGATAGATCCGGAGAAGTGTGAGAAGGTCTTGCATCATTCGAGTTCGAGGGTGGCCTCGAGGCCTGCCAGTCGTGCCGCGGTGCGCAGCGCTTGCGCGGGATTATCCCAACGCCAGCGCGCACCGGCTGTGCGCCACCGCACAACGCAGGCAGCGAGTGCCTGCAATCCTGCGGCATCCACCCTGCCAACCGATGACGCGTCGATTACCACTGTAGCTTTTGGGTCGGCGCCCGCGGCCGCCAACGCCGCGAAGATCTCGCGCACGCGCCCGATGCGCACGTCTTCACCGAGCACGACGCGATGCTCACGGCCGGCTTTCCCGCGCTTGGTGGCCATCGATCCCTCTCTCCCCGGCCCTCCCCGTGGGGAGGGCGTTCTTGTTAGGCAACCACGCTGGGCTCGGGCTTGCGCTCCCTGCACCCAGGCCCCGCTCGCATGATGTCGAGCAGGAACTTCTGCATGTCCCAGGCGCCCGTGGGGCAGCGCTCGGCGCACAACCCGCAGTGCAGGCACACGTCCTCGTCCTTCGCCATGATGCGTCCGGTCTTGAGACCGGCTCCGATATAGAGGTCCTGCGCGAGGTTGGCCGCGGGCGCGTTCAGGCGCGCGCGCAGCTCGTTCTCCGGCCCGTCCGCGGTGAACGTGATGCAGTCCATCGGGCAGATGTCCACGCACGCGTCGCATTCGATGCAAAGGCGGGGCGCGAACACCGTCTGCACGTCGCAATTGAGGCAGCGCTGCGCCTCCTGGTAGGCGAGTGTCGGGTCGAAGCCCAGCTCGACTTCCTGGCGGATGTCCTTCAGCGCGATCTTCAGGTCCTTCAACGGAACCTTGAAACGCGCCTCCGGGGCGATGGCGTTGTCGTAGCTCCACTCGTGGATGCCCATCTTCTGGGACATCAGGTTCACGCGCGGCGGCGGGCGCTTCCTCACGTCCTCGCCGTGGAGGAGCTTGTCGATGGAGATGGCCGCGTCGTGCCCGTGGGCCACGGCCCAGATGATGTTCTTGGGTCCCAGGGCGGAGTCGCCGCCGAAGAAGACGTGGGGCAGCGTCGATTGCAGCGTCAGCGGATCGAGCACCGGCATTCCCCACTCGTCGAAGTGGATGCCGATGTCGCGCTCGATCCACGGGAAGGCGTTCTCCTGACCGACCGCGACCAGCACGTCGTCGCATTCATGCAGCACGTCGGGCTCGCCCGTGGGCACCAGCTTCCTGCGCCCGCGCTCGTCCTTTTCCGCCTTCACCTTCTCGAAGACGACGCCGGTGAGCTTACCCTCCGTGTGCCGGAACGCCTTGGGCATCAGGTCGTTCAGGATCGGGATGCCCTCGTGCATCGCGTCTTCCTTCTCCCACGGGCTCGCCTTCATTTCCTCGAAGCCCGAGCGCACGATCACCTTCACGTCCTCGCCGCCGAGGCGGCGCGAGGAGCGGCAGCAATCCATGGCGGTGTTGCCCCCGCCCAGCACGATGACGCGCCGTCCGATCTTTGTTATATGTCCAAAGGATACCGAAGAGAGCCAGTCGATGCCGATGCGGATGTTGGCCGCCGCCTCGCGCCGCCCGGGAATATCCAGGTCGCGACCGCGTGGGGCGCCCGAGCCGATGAAGATCGCATCGAAGCCCCCGGTGAGCAGGCCCTCCAGCGAATCGACGCGGTGGCCACCCTTGAACTCGATGCCCAGGCCGAGGACGTAGCCGACCTCTTCGTCGATCACGCTCTCGGGCAGGCGGAATTTCGGGATCTGGCTGCGGATCATGCCGCCGGCGAGGCGGTCGCTGTCGAGAAGGGTGACGTGGTAGCCCAGCGGCGCCAGGTCGCGCGCGACGGTGAGGGATGCGGGCCCCGCGCCAATGCACGCGATCCTCTTGCCGTTCATGCGCGCGGGCCTCTTGGGCAGCCGCGACGTGATGTCTTCCTTGTGGTCCGCCGCGACGCGCTTCAGCCGGCAGATCGCCACCGGCTCGGGCTTGTCACCCCCAGGGTTCATTTTTTCAGGATTGGACTGGCCTTCCTCCACGCGG
>JBKJYC010000398.1:0-3389 GCA_046715885.1 Usitatibacter sp. | reverse complement strand
GCCATACGAAGGGCTCGTTCACCGGCGCCATCGCCGACCAACGCGGCCTCTTCGTGGCGGCGGACAAAGGCACGCTCTTCCTGGACGAGATCGGCGACATGCCGCTGGCACTCCAGGTGAAGCTGTTGCGCGTGATCGAGACGCGGGAAGTGCGGCCGATCGGCGCCACGCGCGCCATCGCCTTCGACGTGCGCATCATCTCGGCCACGCATCGCGACCTCGCGAAGGAAAAGGAGATCGGCGGCTTCCGCGAGGACCTCTACTATCGCCTGAACGTGGTCACTCTGCGCCTGCCTTCCCTGGCCGAGCGTCCCGAGGACATTCCGATCCTCGCCGAGTATTTCCTCGGCAAGCTGGCGCCGCGCTACGGGCGGGAGAAGTCGGCATTCGCGCCCGAGGCGCTGGAACATCTCGTGAAGGCGAAGTGGCCGGGCAACGTGCGCCAGCTGTACAACGTGGTGGAGCAATCGATCGCGCTCTGCCCGACGGAGATCATCCCGCAGGCCTTCGTCGAGCAGGCCATCCAGGTCGAGATGCACGAGATGACCTCGTTCGAGGATGCGCGCAAGCGCTTCGAGCGCGATTACCTCACGCGCATCCTCAAGCTCACCAAGGGCAGCGTCACGCAGGCGGCCAAGCTCGCACGCCGCAACCGCACGGAGTTCTACAAGCTGCTGCAGCGCCACGGGATCGAGGCCGCGCTGTTCAAGTCGGACGTCAAATGACGCGCGCCCGTCGCCGCAAGGCGACAGCTAAAAAGGGCTTCAAATCAGGGATTTGCCCCCACTAGGCCGGGAAGCTGTCGCCCCCGCACGACGCAATGGTGGCCCACCAGAAAAGCCATAGATACCGCGAAAATGGCATTTCCTTGTTATTCATGGACTTGGGAAATGTGGCATCGCCCTTGCATCAATCCCCTGTGAATGCCCCTCGCGGGGTATCGCTCCCCCGGGAGCGTTGCACCAGGCGGAACCCATCCCCGCCGAATGCAATCACCCTTCCGTATTCAAGAGTGCGCCTTGTGGGGCAGGTTTCCTGCCCCTTTTTTTTGCCTTTTTTCCCCGTGACATTGCAGCGTTACGAGCCGGCGACCGCGGCATCCGGGTCGCGTCGCTCGACCTCGCCTGAGATTCAGCCGAGGAAGGCGCAGCAGGCGAGCGTGACGCCGAAGACGCCCACCGGAAGCTTGATGTCGCTCTCCTCGTCGCCCCAGTTCCTGAGGAGCGCGAGGAGCACCACGGGCCAGACGAGGACCGAGGCGACGGCGAGCACCGAGCTGCCGCGCCAGATCCGCGCGATCACCCACGCGAAGGAGAGCAGGCACGCCGTCACCGCGACCGTCATCACGTCCTTCTCCTGTTGGTGGGAACGATCCACTCTAGGAGACGTTCGCTGCCGCGAGCTATGAAACGGCGCACACTCCCGGCGCGTCAGAATCGATAGCGCATTACCAATGCAACCACTGCCTGGCGTGGGAGCGCCGGCTCGAAGTAACGGCGCTGCGCCTCGTTCACGATCACCGAGCCCGCGTAGCGCCGGTCGGTTGCGTTGTCGAGGCGAACGAGCTCCTCGACTTCCAGCGCGCCGAAGCGCTGCACGAAGCCGACGCGCACGTTGAGGAGCGATACCGCGGGCGCGAAGTCCTCGTTGGCGTCGTTCACGTAAAGGCGCCCGGTGTGCACCGCTTCGAGCGCCGCGTTGAATCCACCCCACGCGCCGCGAGGCGCGTAGGCGAGCTCCGCGAAGGCGCTGCGCTCCGGCGCGCCCGGCAGCCTGCGGCCGTCCGCGAACTGCGCGCGCAGCGCCGTGGCGCTGACGAGATAGCGCAAGCCCGCGCCCAAGGGCCCTGCCGCGTGGACCTCCGCGCCGCGCCGCGTGGTGCGCCCGGCGTTGCGGAATGTCGAGCGCCCGCCGATGTTGGTGGCGACCACGATCTCGTCGCGCGTGCGGATGTCGAAGATCGCCATGTCGAAGGCATGCCCGCCGGGCCGCCACTTGGCGCCCGCCTCCGCATGCCGGGCGCGCGCGGCCCGGAGGTCGGTGTTGAGCCCTGAAGCACCGGGGCGGTACGCGAGCTCGGTGAAGGTGGGCGTCTCGAATCCACGGCCGGCGTTGGCGTAGATGTTCAGCTGCGGGGTCGCATGCCAGGTGATTCCCGCCGCGGGATTGGTCGCCCGGAAGGCCAGCTCGCCGCTGTCGTCGGGATTGCCGGGTGCGATGTACTGGTCGCGTGTGGTGAACGACACGCGGCTCGCGCGCGCGCCGGCGATGGCACTCCAACGCTCGCCGAAGTCGAGGGTCGCCTGCGCATACGCGTCGGTGCTTCTCACCGTGTTGTCCTCCTCACGGCGCAGCGCGCCGCGCTCGCCCGCGTTGTTCAGGAAACCACGGCGGTCCTCCTGCATGCGATCGTGCTCGACGCCCGCGGTCACCCGGGCGCCCAGCCCCTGGCGCAAGGTGAGACGGTGCGCAAGCTGCAGCGCGGCCCCCGCATAGCGACGCTCGAACTCGACGATGCCGCCGCTCGAGCTGGGCGGCAACTGGTTGGCGAGCGGTATCGACAAGGCGTTCTCGAGGTTCCTCTCGCCGGCGTACGCGCGCGCGGTGAGCGTGGTCGCAGCGCCCAGGCGCCGCTCGAGCACAGATCCCACCTGCTCCTGGCGCACCGTCTTGCTCGCGTCCTGCGTGAAGGCGATCGCCGGAGATTGCCGCGGGTTCTGCTCCCACTGCGCGCGCGTGAGCCCGAGCGGATCGAGCGAATGCGGCTGGTCGATCGCGTTCAGCACCGTGTCGATGCGCGTGTCGGCGTCCCATTGCCAGCGCCATTTGGCGTTGAGCTGCGTCCTGCGCGCCTCGCTGTGATCGCGATAGCCGTCGGTGGAGAAGCGCGATGCGTCGATCGTGAGCGCGTGCGGACCGGCGGTCGCCGCATATTGGCCGCCGAAGCGATGCGCCCCGTAGGGCATCGCAGCGCCGCCGAGTGTCAGCGTCGGCTGGGAGGCGCCGGCTTCGGTGAAGACCTGGACCACCCCGCCCGCGGCGTTTCCGTAGAGCTGCGCCAGCGGCCCGCGCAACACCTCGATGCGCGCGGCCGAGGGCAGGCTCACGTTGGAGGCCTGGCCCTGGCCATCGGGCATCGTGGCCGGAATGCCGTCCACGATGAGGCGCACGCCGCGGATGCCGAAAGTCGAGCGCGAGCCGAAACCACGGATGGAAAGCTGGAGGTCCTGCGCGTAGTTCTGGCGATTGAGGACGGTGATCCCGGGCACCCGGTTCAGCACTTCCGAGAGGTTGACCTGCGCACCGGCGGCGCGAATCGTCGCGGCGTCGACGACGGAAATCGCCGCCGGCGCGTCGAACGCGCGCTCCTCGCCGCGCGTGGCGGTCAC
>JBKJYC010000397.1:0-10834 GCA_046715885.1 Usitatibacter sp. | reverse complement strand
GGCTTCACCGGCTCGGGCCTCGCGCACGCCAACTGGAAGCCTTTCAGCGACAACGTGCCGGAGCGCGCCGCGCGGTTGATCCACGAGAAGAAGATGGGGCCGGCGATCATCGTCTTCCCGGACTGCTTCACCGCGCTGGGCGGAAACCAGTACGTGAATTCCACGGCGATCGGCAACTACGCGGACTACCTCACGAAGGAGATCGTGCCCTTCGTGGACCGCGAGTTCCGCACCAAGGCTTCCCGTGAGCATCGCGGCTGCTTCGGCAAATCCTCCGGCGGCTACGGGGCGATCATCCACGGCATGAAGTACGCATCGACCTGGGGCGCGATCGCCGATCACTCGGGCGACGCGTATTTCGACTTCGTGTACTGGCACGACTGGCCCAACACGCTGAACGAGCTCGCGAAGTACCGCCCGCGCAAGGTGGCGCCCGGGCGCTACGACGTGAAGAAGGTGGAGAAGGGCGCGGAGCGCGGACGCGACGACGGGCGCGTGAAGCGCTTCCTCTAGGCGGTGTGGAAGAAGCCCAAGCTCTCGATGGCCGAGGGGCACTGCATCATGAACCTGTGCATGGCGGCGACCTATGATGCCGACCCGCGCGCTCCCAACGGCTTTCGCCTGCCGTTCAACCTCGAGACCGGCGAGGTGATCGCCGAGCGCTGGAACGCCTGGCGCCGCCACGATCCCGTGAACCTCGTCGCGAAGCACCGTGCCAATCTCGAGTCGCTGCGCGGCATCTACATCGATTGCGGCTCGCGCGACCAGTTCCACATCCACTACGGCTCGCGGATCCTCTCCAAACGCCTCCAGGAAGCGCGCATCGCGCACACGTACGAAGAGTTCGACGACACGCACTCCGACATCGACTACCGCTACGACGTGTCGTTGCCTTTCCTCTCGCGTTCGCTCCGGTAGGGCGCGACCGGCACACGCGCCCCACCGGCAGCACCCTCAATTCGCCGTGCGAGCCGAGGCCGTCTCGCTGTAGGCGGATGTATTGCCGGGCGCATCGTATGCCCGCAGGCGCACGTAGTAGGTCGTGCGGTGCTTGAGGCCGGTGATCCGGAAGCTGGTCACATTACCGACGTTCAGCCCCTTGTACGCGGGCACGAAGCGGGTGAATCCGCTGTCGAGGGCCACGTCCAGCCGGTAACCGGTGACGGCGACGTTGTCGGTCGCGGCATTCCAGCCCAGCGTGATCCGCGTGCGTGTCGGGTCGGTTAAGACGAGGCCCGTGGGGATGCCGGGGGCCGTCGTATCCGCGGAGCCGAGGGTGGTGAACGTGAATTCGGCGGAGGTCGCGAGATTGCCCGCCGCATCTCTTGATCTCACGCGGTAGTGATAGACCGTGGAAGCCGAGAGACCGCCCAGGGTCTGTGCGTGGGACGCGACGAGAGCGGCGTCCAGCGGCGTCATGCTGCCGTAGGCGGAGGTGGGTCCGTATTGCACCTGCGAGTCCGCGGCTTCATTGGTAGCCCAGGTGATGGTGGCAGCCTGGGAGCTCACCACCGCGTTGGTGACCGCCGAGAGGACCGGCGGCGTCGTATCCGCAGGGGGCGCGGCCGCAAGGGTGGTGAAGGTGAAATTCCCCGACATCGCCAGGTTGCCGTTGCCGTCCCGGGATCGCACGCGGTAGTGGTAGAGCGAGGCGGCCGCAAGGCCGCCCAAGGCCTGCGCGTGCGAGGTGAGCAACGCGGGTTGCAGGGTCGTGGTACTTCCATATGCGCTCGTCGGGCCGTAGTCCACCTGGGTATCGGCGGACTCGTTCGTGGCCCAGCCGATCACGGCCTGCGACGATGTGACGGAGCTGGCGCCGACGGCGGAGATCGCCGGCGGTGTGGCGTCGGGAGGCGCCGATCCGCATTGGCCATTGCGCACGCAGGCCGTGGCGGTGTCGAGCGCGACGATGTCGGCGCCCAGGTCCTTGCCGTCGGAGGCGGCTGCCTTGAAGGGACTCGCGGATGAGAGGCGATAGTCGCCCGCCGCGAAGTTCGTGAATCCCACCGCTGCCGGGTTTGCCGGGAAGTAGGTGTCGGGAGGATAGGACCCGGACCCGCCGATCACCGCGTTCTTCACGAACGAATAGTTCACGAAGTGGGTGTCCAGGGTGCTGTAGCCGGCCGCGGTGCCGGTCCCGATGAATCCATACGTGCCGCTCGACAACAGGTTGTCGCGGAAATCGAACCCGTCCGCGCGAGGGGAGTTTTCGTGGAACGCGGTCGTTCCGCCACTGGTGGTGATGAGGCTCGTGTCGTGCCTGATCGTGACGTCGGTAGGTCCCAGCAGCGTCTGGTAGATCCGGCCCTGCGCGCCGTTGAGTGTCGTCACTTCGATGAGGTTGTTCTCGATCAGCACGCGGCGCGTCGGCTGGCTCGCGTAGATGTCGTCCTTCCCGGAGATGTTGAATCCCTGGCCCACATTGAGGACCTTGTTGAGGCGGAAGGTGATGTCCTGCGTGACGCTCCAGGGCGCGGTGCCGTCCTGGTTGCGCGGCGTGAACAGGATCGCAAAACCGGTCTGGGACTGCGGCCAGTTGTTCTCGAAGATATTGCCCTCGATCAACACGCGCTGGGCGTTCTTGAGCTCGAACAGGTTCTTCACGGACCAGGGCTGGCTCAGCCACGCGAGGGGCTTTGAGAAGTGGTTGCCCCGCACCTCGATGTCCGATGGCACGAGATTGGGGATCCTCGGGTCTGCCCCGCCCGCCATGAAGTTCTCGCCGGACGCCTCCAGGTAGTTGTTGACGAGCTTCAACGGGCCGGGCGAGTTGTAGGTCCAAAGCGCCTGGGTATCCGCCCCGATCTCCTTGAAGTCGGACACATGGGAATCGACGACGGCAACCGCTTTGCCGTTCATCGCGATGCCGCGCCGTCCGCCGACCGCGGGGTCCGCGTGGACGTAGCACCGATCGAAGGTGATGTCGTGCGGGAGATCCGACGCAACCGTCTCGCCCGCGCCGATCTCCACCAGGCTGTAGACGAAATTGCCGGCGACCGGCTTGAACTCGATTCCCACGAAGCGGAAGTGGTGGGCTCCCGCGTTCGTCCGGATCGCGCTGCCGCTGGACGTCGCCGCAAGCTTCGGCATGTTGGGGGCGTCGGCGGCCGACACGCGGGAGCCCGCAGGCGGCAGGCTGGCGTAGTTGCTCGATCGGATGTGGATCCATCCGGAGCCGGCGGTCTTTTTCGGCAGCGTGAAGGGCCCGATGAAGGTGGCTCCTGCCTGCAGGACGATGGTATCGCCCAGCACCGCATTGTCGAGCGCGGCCTGCAGATTCCCACCGGCGTTCACGACAATCGTGTTGCCCGGGGGCGGAGAGTACGTCGTGTCCAGGTAGATGCGCGGGGATTCGGGGAGGATCGCGCACACGACGTCCAGCGGCGCGGAAAGACCGAGGAGGAGGAGCGCCGCCAATGACGCACGACGATAGTGCCGGCAGGCGACGGACTTGCAGCTTTCGGGAACATGCATTGCTCTTTACCTTTCGCGGGCGAGCCCGGAAAGGTGGAGGACGCAATTGCCGCGGACGAAAGCACTTCGCGTCAGGCGCGAGGCCCCGCGAAGAGGCCGAAGCCTGCTCGTGGACCTTCTGGCAATCCCGCTGTCGTAGGACCGATGGGCCCGTTAGACCGGAAATTTTGCGTCCCCACCTTTCGATGGGTTTGCCCTGTCAGAAAGTGCGCGTTACAGGGGGAAGTAACCAGCCCGATATGCTTCAGGCTTCGCCGACATCATGGCGTCCGAGCGACTCGACGAGTGTGCCGCTCATCGGTCTGCGCAAGCCGCCTATCCAGCAACGCTGTCGTCGAGAGCCGACATTTCCGGAAAGGCCGCGTCGCGCAGTCCCTGAGCTTCACTTGCGTCGTCGATGCTTCCGGCGCCAGGCGGTCGGAGCGTTGCCGAACGCGCGCTTGAAGGCGTGCGAGAAAGCGCCGGCGGATTCGTAGCCCGCCTCCTTCGCGATGGAACGGATCTCGCGGTGCGTGCTCGCGAGCGATTGCGCGGCGAGACAGAGCCGCCAGTGCGTGAGGTAGGTGATGGGCGGCTCGCCGAGCATGCGCGTGAACTGCTCGGCGAGAGCGGAGCGCGACAGCCCGACCTGGCGCGCCAGCTTCTCGACGGTCCAGACCTCGCCCGGGCGCCCGTGCATCAGGGCGAGCGCGCGGCCCACGAAGCGGTCGTCGAGCGCCGCGAGCCATCCGATGGAGCCTTGCGGCGTGCCCTCGACATGCCGCCGGATGATGTCGATCGCCACCAGCTCGGCCAGGCGGGCGAGGCTCGCGGTGCCTCCGGGCCGCGGAGCGGCGCTCGCCGTGAGCTCGAATGCCAGCGAGCGCTCGAGCTGCTCCATCGCGCTCGATCCAGCCAGGTTCACCCGGACCAGGCGTGGCAGCGATGCGAGCAGGGGATCGGCGAGGCGGCGGTCCACGGCAGCCAGACCCGTCACCAGCCGCGTGCGCGCGCCGTCGCCGCCGTGCACCACCGGCGCCAGCTCGCCCGCGATGGGCACCTTCACGAGCGATGAGAACGCGACCGGGGCGAGCCCCGCCTGGCTGCCGAGCCAGTGGGCATCGCCGAACGGCAGCAGCACGCCCTCGCCCGCGACGATGCGGATCGGCTCGTCGTCGCCGAGCCGCAGCCAGCAGACGCCGCCCAGGACCGCGTGGAAGATCCCCGGGTCCTGCGCTTCGTGGATGAAGCCGCGGGAGAGCGCCGTTGAAGACTGGATCGCCACCGCCCAGGGCGCGCCCAGGTCGGCGTTGAGGACGGCGGCCCCGGTGAGCCGGACCGCGCGCAGGACTTCGGAGAGGGCGTCCAAGGAAAAACCGGGGTCAGAGTCGACTTACTTGCCGAAGCTTACGCAAATAAGTCGACTCCGACCCCGGTTTTCGGTTTTCAGTGGAAATGCGCTGCGTGCGTATCGGCTTCCTCGGGGAGCTCGGCGTGCACGATCTCGCCCTCCGCATTGGCGAAGAGCGGCGCCCCGCAGTCCTCGCAGTATTCGGGCGTGAACATCCCGTTGAGCTTCTTCACGTCCGTGATGCCGCACTCGTTGAGTTGCGCCACCACCTCCTCGAGCGGGCCGGGGCGCGCGTTCTCGTCTTCGCGCCCGTAGAGGGGCCAGACGACGCCGTGCGCGAGGTCCTCGCCGCCCATCCGCATGAAGCCGACGCGGTACTCGTCCACGCGCTCCTCGCCGAAGCCGGCGACGACCGCGCGCAGCTCCCGCGCCTTCGAGCCGAGCGCGATCTCGAGGAAGGCCACGGCCGCGCGCACGCCGAAGGGGCGGACGCGGCGGTCGGATTCGCGGCAGTTCACGTAGTAGGCGTCGGGCAGCAGGCACTCGAAGACGCAGCCCGGCAGCAACCGCGCGAGCGTTGGGCGAGCCTGGGCGATCCATTGCTCGAGGCTGTGCGCGCGCCCCGCGTGACCCGAGGCGTCCTCCTGCCAGCGGAAGAGCGGCTTGCCGCGCGGCGCCGCGACGCAGCCCACGACGAAGCGCGTGTCGGCGAGCAGATTCGCGGTCTCCGGCAGGCGCGAGAAATCGATGCGCGGCGTCTCGCCGGTGATGGCGGCGTCGGCGAGGCGCGCGGTGAGCTTGCGCAGCTCGGAGAACTGGCGCGGGAGCTGGTCGATCGACTGGAGGTAGGGCACCACGACGGAGCTGGCCCCTTCGGCGAGCACGTGGCCCTGGAGCTGCGCGCGCAAAGTCGTTGCGTCCTCGGGGCCGATCGGGCCGGAGGGAATCGAATACTTGGACCACGCGACGACGGGCACGGCCACCAGCAACGCCTGCCAGGCCAGGTCGCCTTGCATCACCACCATCGACTCGCTCTCGTTCTCCACCAGCTCGATCAGCGTGTCGTAGGCGCCCAGGTTGTTCGCATAGAGGTGGTCCAGCGCCGCATCGATGGGCGCGTCGTTGGAATTGCCCAGGAGCTTGGCGACCAGCTGGGACATTTCCGCTTCCCAATAGCGGTCCTCGGTGAGGCTGCCGGAGGCGTTCAGGCCGAGCGCCAGCGCGATGAGCCGCTCGGCGTCACGGGTGAAGCGGGGAGGTGCTTTCGATCGGGTGCGCGGCATGGTGAGGAGTATTTTATCATTGGACCTCTGCTCGACCGGCTCCATCGATGGAACTCAACGTCCTGGGCGGCCCGCTCGCCCCCTGCTGCTTCGATCCGCTCACCGGTTTCTTCCGCGACGGCTCGTGCCGCACGGGCGACGAGGATCCCGGAACCCACGTGCTGTGCGCGCGCATGACTGCCCCCTTCCTCGAGTTCAGCCGGGCGCGCGGCAACGACCTCTCCACGCCGCGGCCCGAGCAACGCTTCCGGGGGCTCAAGCCCGGCGACCGCTGGTGCCTGTGCGTGCTGCGCTGGCTCGAGGCCCTCGATGCGGGCGTGGCTCCGCCGGTCATCCTCGATGCCACTCACCGCAGCGCGCTGGAGTTCGTGCCGCTGGACGAGCTCGAGCGCCACGCCTTCGAGATCCTCTGAGCGCGCCACGCGCCCGATGCTCGCCCCCTCCGTCTCCTTCGTCGATGTCGAGACCACGGGCACCGCTCCCACTGCGGCGCGCGTGACCGAGATCGGCATCGTGCGCGTGATCGAGGGCGAGGTCGTCGAGGAATGGTCCTCGCTCGTGAACCCCGAGTGCTCGATCCCCGAGGCGATCCAGGCGCTCACCGGCATCACCAACGACATGGTGCGCGGGGCGCCCACGTTCGCCGAGCTGCGCCGCGAAGTGATGCAGCGCCTCGAGGGCAGCCTCTTCGTCGCGCACAACGCGCGTTTCGACTACGGGTTCCTGAAGAACGAGTTCAAGCGCCTGCAGATGCCGTTCCGCGCCGAGGTGCTGTGCACGGTGCGCCTGTCGCGCCGCATGTTCCCCGAGGCGGTGGGCCACGGGCTCGACGCGATCGTCGCGCGCCACGGGCTCGAGGGTGCGTTCGCCGCGGATCCGGCCACACGCGGCGGGCGCCATTCCGCGCTCGGCGACGCGCGCGTGATCCGCGACTTCGTGCGCCTGCTCTATCGCGTCAAGGGCGTCGAGGAGATCGACGCGGCGGTGAAGCGGCTGCTCAGGATTCCGAGCCTGCCGCCGCAGCTGGCGCCCGACGCCCTCGAAAACCTGCCCGAGGGGCCCGGCGTGTACCGCTTCTACGGCGTGAACGACCTGCCGCTCTACGTGGGCAAGAGCATCAACCTGCGCGATCGCATCCGTTCGCATTTCTCCGGCGACTACTGCAGCGCCAACGACCTGCGCCTGTCGAGCGAGATCCGGCGCATCGAGTACGAGGAGACCGCGGGCGAGCTTGGCGCCCTGCTGCTCGAGGCCCACCTGGTGAAGACGAGCTTGCCGCTGCACAACTACCGGCTTCGCAAGAAGGAGACCGCGTGCTTCGTCCAGATGGACGATTTCGCCGCGCCGCCGCAGGTGCTGCTGGTGCGCGACATCGACTGGGGCGCGCGCGGCCCCGGTTCGCCCGCGCTCTACGGACCGTTCACTTCGAGGGTGCACGTGCGCGCGATGCTCGAGGAGCTCGCCGGCCCGCATGGCCTGTGCTGGAGGCAGCTGGGTTGGGAGAAGCGCGGCGGCCCGTGCTTCGCCCGCCAGGTCCGCAAGTGCCGCGGCGCCTGCATCGGCGAGGAGACACCGCAGGTGCACGGGCTGCGGCTGCTGACCGCGCTTGCATCCCACAAGCTGCGCGAGTGGCCGTGGCCCGGCCGCGCCGTGCTGCGCGAGCGGCATGCGGACACCGGCCGGGAAGCGGCATACGTCTTCGATCGCTGGCACCACGTGGGCACCGCGCGCGACGAGCGCGAGCTGGACGATCTCCTCACCTGCCGCGTCGATATCGGGTTCGATCCCGACGTCTATCGCATCCTCGCGCAACAGCTCAGAACAAGGACGGCGTTTCACCCTTCTTCGGCGAGGCCGGCGGCGCTTCCTCAACCGGAGCTGGCGGATCCGTGAGCACCTCGGGCACGTCGTTGCGCGAGTTGCCCACGAGTGACCCGATGGCCCGCGCGGCCACCGCGCTCGCATAGGGCCGCAGCAGCGCCACGGCCGCGTCCGCGCTGCCGAACAGCCACTCGTCGTAGGCGGTCTCGGGCAGGATCACGGGCATGCGATCGTGGATCGGGATCACCGACGCGTTGGCATCGGTCGTCACGATGGTGAAGGTCTCGACGCTCTCGCCCGGCGCGTCCTTCGGCTTCCAGCGTTCCCACAGCCCGGCGAAGGCGAAGAGCGGCCGCTCCGGCACCGTGATCGCGAACGCCTGCTTGCGGCCCGGCTCGCCCTTCCATTCGAAGAACCCGGTGGCGGGCACGAGGCAGCGGCGCTGCTGCAGCGCGCTGCGGAATGCGGGCTTCTCCGCCACCGTCTCGGCGCGCGCGTTGATCATCTGCGAGCCGATCTTGAGGTCCTTCGCCCAGAACGGCACCAGCCCCCAGCGCAGCATCGCCGCCTCGCGCCCGCCTTCCTTCGCGGCCCGCACCACCGGCGCTTCCTGCGTGGGCGCGATGTTGAAGCGCTTGCGGATGCGGTCGTGCACCGGCACCTGGAAGGTGTAGGCGATGATGTTGCCGTCGGCGTCGAGGAAGTATCGGCTGCACATGGCGCGGGAGTCTGTGGTGCCTGCCCCCATTTTCGTGCACTCTAGGCCGCCGGTACAGAGGAAAGGCAGGCGGCTCGTGAGGAGCGGATGGATTGTCGCGGCGGCGCTCGCTGCCGGAGGATGCGCAGCGATGAAAGACAAGGAACCGCCGCCGAAACCGTTCGCCGGCACGCGCTGGCAGGTGGTGCTGGAGCTCCCGGTGCAGGGGGAGCAGCCCTACTTTCGCGTCGGCGATGGCCGCCTCGAGGGCTTCGGAGGGTGCAACCGCTTCAATGCTCGCTACCTGCAGGATTCCGTCGGCGCGCGCGCCATCGCCATCGGCGCCATCAGTGCCAGCAAGCGGATGTGCGATGCGTCGACGATGGCCGCGGAGAACCGCCTGATCGAGACGCTCCAGTATGTTTCGAGCTACACCATCACCGCGGACACGATGGTGATGAGCGGCTCCGCGGGCACGCTGAAATTGCGCGCCCTGCCGGAGGAGGGAAAGTGAGGCCCGCGCTCCGGTGGGCGGCGGCGCTCTGCGCGGCAGGCATCGCCGGGTGCGCGGCGAGCGCGGCGGATCGTTCGTCCGCATCGTCCGCCCCGCCCTCGCTGGAAGGTACGCGTTGGGTCATGGCCGGCGGCAAGGCGGAAGGTGGCAGCCCGCCGCGCCTCGAGTTCACGCGCGAAGGCCGCGTCAGCGGCTACACCGGCTGCAACTCGCTCGGCGGAAGCTACCGGCTGGAGGGCGATCGCCTGGAGGTCGTGGCCGCGACGACGAAGCGCGCCTGCCTCGGTCCCGGGGGCGATGCCGAGTCGCGGCTCCTGGCCGTGCTGGCCGACCGGCCGCGTGTGCAGGTCGGGCCGCGCAGCCTCGTGCTCACCGGCGCCTCCGGGGCCCGCTTCGCGTTCGACGCCACGCCCTGAGGGCCGACAGAAATAAGGGGACAGACCCCTTAGCCCCACGCTAAGGGGTCTGTCCCCTTATTTCGTGCCGCTCACCTTGCCCTCGAGGCGCTTGCCTTGCGCCTGGAAGGCGCGTTTCGCTTCAGCGGCCGTGGGCGGACGCACGGCGCGCGCGACGGGCGCGGGCGGCGTTGCGGGCGTGGCAGGCTCCGTGCCCATCCCGCCGGAAAGCTGCTGGCCGGGCGCCGCGAAACCCGCGGGCGTCTCCGGCCCGTGGCGGGAGCCCGGCAACCAGCCCAACAGGGCGGCGGTGCCGACCAGCGCGAAGGCGGCGACGGAAACGGCGGCGGCGATGATCGCCGGATGGATGCCGCGGCGCGTGGGGGGCGGGGTGCCCATCGCGACCTCCTCAGATCTCGATGTGGGTTCCCAACTCTACAACGCGATTCGCGGGAATGTTGAAGAAGTCGGTGGCGCGCGTGGCGTTGCGCGTCATCCACGCGAACAGGTGGTCGCGCCACTTGGACATGCCCGGCATCTCCGAGGGGATCACCGTCTCGCGCGAGAGGAAGAACGAGGTGTCCATCAGGTCGAAGCCGAGCCCGTAGCGCACCCGGCACGAGCTGAGGATCTCGTCGATGTCGGGCTGCTCCTTGAAGCCGTACCAGGCCTCCACCCGGTAGAAGCCCTCACCCAGGCGCTCGTACTGCACGCGGTCCTCGGGCGGCACCACCGGCACGTCGTGGTTCACGATCGTGAGGAAGACCGTCTTCGCGTGCAGCACCCGGTTGTGCTTGAGGTTGTGCAGCAGGGCGTGCGGCACCGACTCCGTGCTGGCGGTCATGAAGATGGCGGTGCCCTCGACCCGGGTCGGCGGGCTGGCGGCGAGGCTGGCGAGGAAGGGCTTGAGCGGGATGCCCTGCTCGGCGAGGCGGCGCGTCATGAGCGCGCGGCCGCTGCGCCACGTGATGAGCATCGTGAAGATCACCGCGCCGATCACCAGCGGGAACCAGCCGCCGCTGGCGATTTTCGTGGCGTTGGAGGCGAGGAAGACGGCGTCGACCACCAGCATGCTGCCGATCACCAGCGCCACCATCCACAGGGGCCACTTCCAGATGCGCCTTGCGACCACCCAGGCCAGCAGGCACTCGATCACCATCGTCGCGGCCACGGCGAGCCCGTAGGCGCTGGCGAGGTTGTCCGAGCTCTGGAAGCCCAGCACCAGGAGCACGACCGCGACGAACAGCGACCAGTTGATGAACGGGACGTAGATCTGGCCGATCTCCTTCGAAGACGTGTGGTAGATCTGCAGGCGCGGCA
>JBKJYC010000396.1:0-2527 GCA_046715885.1 Usitatibacter sp. | reverse complement strand
CGCGAGCAGTGCGGCAAGCACCAGCAGGCTGGTGAGCAGGATCTCGCGGGCGAAATACCGGAACAGCATCAGCCGCGCTTCACGTCCAGGAGTTCCTCCAGCCTTCTCGAGTGGGTTTCCGCGCCTGACCCGATGGTATCGTGTTGCGCCGACGGACTCGGCGAAATACCAACGCCAGCAGTGGGATTTTACCCCGCGGAAGCGAGCGGGTAGAGCCTGGGGCAAGCCCCTGGAAAAATAGACACGCCGAGGAGAAAGTGGATCCCAACCTGGTCTTCCAGAAGACGGCCAAGGGGCGCGAGGAAATCGAGAAACGCACCCTGCGCGTCGATGCCAAGCGCCGCACGCTGCTGATTCTCGTCGATGGCCGCGCGAGCGCCTCCGTATTGGCGGAGAAGACGGCGCAGATGGGCGACGCATTCGAGCTGCTGCAATCGCTGTGGTCGCAGGGGCTGGTCGAGCCGACCGGCGCCGCAGCAGGCCTTTCGGCGGCTGCGGCCCCGGCGCCTGCCGCGGCCCCGCCAGGTCTCCCCACCCAGGCGGCCAGGGCCCCCAGGGCGAGTCTCTCGAGGTCCTGAAGCGCAGGGCATCCAGCCTGATCGAGAAGCTGATGGGCCCGGACGGGGATGCGCTCGCAATCAAGCTGGGGCGCGCCGCCACGCGCGAGGATTTCGTCGCCGAGGCGCAGAAGGCGCGAGTGGCCCTTGGCGCCTTCCTGGGCCCCCGCAAGGCCGACGAATTCTGGATAGCGCTGGGAATCTAAGGGTTTACCCCTATAGCAAGGCGTGCAAATGCGGTTTTACCATGGCCGCAGTGGTAATCCCGGCCGTACGAGACATCGTCCGTCGACAGAGGAGGAGAAAAAATGCAGCTGACCGAAAAGCACAAGGAGTACTGGCGCAAGAACCTGGTGATCACCGCGATCCTGCTGTTCGTCTGGTTCGTCGTCACGTTCGTCGAGGCGTGGTACGCAAGAGAGCTCAATCAGTACTCGTTCATGGGCTTCCCGCTGGGCTTCTACATGTCCGCGCAGGGCTCCCTGATCGTGTATGTGGTGCTGATCGGCATCTACGCCGGGTACATGAACCGGCTCGACCGTGTCTATGACGTCGACGAGGGAGAAGACGAATGAGCTCCACGCCCGTACACAGCCACAAGGCATTCTTCAAGCAGCTCCAGAAGTACTACGGCTTCTACACCATCGGTTTCCTCGGCTTCCTGGTGGCGCTCGCCATCGCCGAGCAGATGGGCATGTCGCGCAAGTGGATCGGCTACTGGTTCCTGTTCGCGACGATCGCGCTCTACGCGGGCATCGGCATCATGAGCCGCACGGTCGACGCCGCCGAGTACTACGTGGCGGGACGGCGGGTGCCCGCCTTCTTCAACGGCATGGCGACCGGCGCGGACTGGATGAGCGCCGCCTCCTTCATCGGGATGGCGGGCACGCTCTACCTCTCGGGCTTCGACGGCCTCGCCTTCGTGATGGGATGGACCGGTGGCTACGTGCTGGTGGCCCTGTTCCTGGCGCCCTACCTGCGCAAGTTCGGGCAATTCACCATCCCCGACTTCCTCGGCGAGCGCTATGGCGGGAACATCGTGCGCAGCATCGGCATCTTCGCGGCCATCCTGTGCTCATTCACCTATGTCGTGGCGCAGATCTACGGCGTCGGCCTGATCACCAGCCGGTTCACCGGACTGGAGTTCGGCGTCGGCGTCTTCGTCGGCCTTGGCGGGATCCTCGTCTGCTCGTTCCTGGGCGGAATGCGTGCGGTCACGTGGACCCAGGTGGCGCAGTACATCATCCTGATCATCGCGTACCTCACGCCGGTGGTCTGGCTGTCGCTCAAGCACACCGGCAATCCGATCCCGCAGATCGCCTATGGCCAGGTCCTGCAGAAGGTCACCGAGCGCGAGAAGGTGCTCACCAACGACCCGAAGGAAATCGAGGTCCGCAACATCTTCAAGGCGCGCGCCGATGCGGCCGGCGCCAAGCTCAAGGCGTTGCCGGATTCCTACGCGGCCGAGAAATCCGCGGTGGACAAGAAGCTCACCGACCTCAAGGCCGCCAGCGCGCCCCCTGACCAGGTCGCCGCGGCGGAAAAGGCCGTGACCGACTTCCCCAAGGATGCGGCCGCGGCAAAGGCGGCCTGGACCAAGGAGGGGGCGTTCGCAGCGCGCGCCGCGCCTCCGCGTCCGCACGCGCAGCCCTACCCCGGCAAGGATGAAAAGGCGCAGAACATCGCGCGCTGGAATTTCATCGGCACCGTGTTCTGCATGATGGTCGGCACAGCCGCGCTTCCGCACATCCTCATGCGCTACTACACGACGCCCAGCGTCCGGCAGGCACGCCAATCGGTGACGTGGTCCCTATTCTTCATCTTCCTGCTGTACTTCAGCGCGCCGGCGCTGGCCGTGCTGGCCAAGTTCGATGTCTACCACTTCCTTGTCGGAAGCAGCTTCGCGAACCTGCCAGCCTGGGCCGCGAACTGGGCCAAGGTCGATCCATCGCTGCTGTCGATCACGGACA
>JBKJYC010000395.1:0-4712 GCA_046715885.1 Usitatibacter sp. | reverse complement strand
GAAGAAGGCTGGCGGCTGACCGCTACACGCCCTGCTTGAGGCTCGCGCTGATGAAATCGTCCAGGTCGCCGTCCAGCACGGCCTGGGTGTTGCCGGTCTCGACGTTGGTGCGCAGGTCCTTGATGCGCGACTGGTCGAGGACGTAGGAGCGGATCTGGTGGCCCCAGCCGATGTCGGTCTTGGTGTCTTCCAGCTTCTGCTTCTGGTCCTGCATCTTGCGCACTTCCAGCTCGTAGAGCTTGGCCTTGAGCATCGACATGGCCTCGGCGCGGTTGCGGTGCTGCGAGCGGTCGTTCTGCGACGAGACCACGATATTGGTGGGCAGGTGCGTGATGCGCACCGCCGAATCGGTCTTGTTCACGTGCTGGCCGCCGGCGCCCGAGGCGCGGTAGGTGTCGATGCGCAGGTCCGCCGGGTTGATCTCGACCTCGATGGTCTCGTCCACCTCGGGATAGACGAAGACGGCCGCGAACGACGTGTGGCGGCGTGCGTTGGAGTCGAACGGCGACTTGCGCACCAGGCGGTGGATGCCGTTCTCGGTGCGGAAATAGCCGTAGGCGTAGGGGCCGGTGATCTTGATCGAGGCGCTCTTCAGGCCCGCCACCTCTCCGTCGCTCTCCTCCAGCACCTCCGCCTTGAAGCCCTTGCGGTCGCAGTACTTGAGGTACATGCGAAGCAGCATCTGCGTCCAGTCCTGCGCCTCGGTGCCGCCCTGGCCCGCGTTGATGTCCATGAAGCAGTTGTTCGGGTCCATCGGGTTGGAGAACATGCGGCGGAATTCCAGGTCCTCCACGAGCTTCGCGGTGGCCTGCACGTCGTTGCGCACGCTCACCAGCGTGTTGTCATCGGCCTCGGTCTTCGCCAGGGCGAAGAGCTCGCTGGAGTCCCTGAGGCCCGAATCGATCTTCTCGATGGTGGAGACCGTCTCCTCGAGCGAGCGGCGTTCCTTGCCGAGATCCTGGGCGCGCTTCGGGTCGTTCCACACTCCGGGATCTTCGAGCGCCTTGCCGACCTCTACGAGCCGCGACTTCTTCGCGTCGTAGTCAAAGATACCTCCGCAGCTCGGCCGAGCGCGCGGCCAAACCCTGCAAGGTGTTTTCGATCTGGTTCAGCTGATCGGCTTCCATTGCGCGTCCTGCTTTCCAAACCCGCAATTATAGGGGGTGCGGGCATTCCGGACGAATGCCCTGTGTTCTTCGCCGGAAATCCGCCCACGCCGGTGTTGCGGCGTGGCGCCCGTGATGATGCTGCCATGCACCAATCCGAACCCCAAGAGGAATGCGGCGCAGGGTGGCGCAGGTCAACTTGTGGTATGCTGCAGCGCAGCATAATCGGAACGCGCCCCCAAGTGTTCCCCGGAGGTTGCGCATGGCACCAACCCGCCGCCGCATGCGGTTGCGACTCGCCGGTCTCGCCGGATTCGCCGCGGTCGCAACAGCATTCGCCTCACTCACGATGCCGTCCCAGACCCATCCCGTGGTTGCCACGCGATGGGTCGACTCGCGCGAGGAGTTGGCGCCTGCCGCTGCGCCGAAGCCGGCCATGGCGTTGCCCGTGGACGCGGCCTTCGTCCGCTATTCGCGTCTGGTCGACGAGGCCAGCCGGGCGCACGGCGTTGACGGGGCGCTGGTGCACGCGATCATCCTCGCGGAGTCCTCCTATGACCCCGAAGCCGTTTCCGCGGTGGGCGCGACGGGCCTCATGCAGTTGATGCCCGCCACAGCGCGGGAGCACGGCGTGAGCGACCCGTTCGACCCGGCGAAAAACATCCACGGCGGCGTGAAGCACCTGAAGGGCCTGCTGGTGCGGTTCGACGGCGACGTGGAGCTGGCACTCGCGGCTTACAACGCGGGACCGGGTGCGGTGATTCGCGCCGGATACCGCATCCCGCCGAATCCCGAGACCACGGCCTTTGTGCCGAAGGTCATCGGTTACCAGCGCAACTTCACGCGGCGCAGTGCTCCACCATCAGCTGCAGCGATTCCGAGCCCTGGTACTCGTTGACGTCGAGGCGATAGACCGCAGTGATGGAGGCCGGCAGCGGCTCCGCGGATCCGAAGCGCATCGCGCTGAAGCGCCGGCGTCCCGCCGTGAGGACGAGCTTCGTATGGCGCTCGGCCACGACACGCTGCGACTCCACTCCGAAGCGTCCCGAGAAGCGCGGCTCGGGAAAACCCTGTCCCCAAACCGATTGACGCAGCAGCTGCGCGAACTCGAAGGAAATGTCGCCGGCCGCGAGTTCGCCGTCGGTCTCGATGCGCCGCTCGAGGTCCGCGGCCGTGAGGAGCTCGCGCGCCACGGCTTCGAAGGCCGCGCGGAAAGCGTCGAGCGCCGCCGCCGCGATCGTGACGCCCGCGGCGCCGGCGTGCCCGCCGAAGCGTTCGAGCAGGCCGGGATGGCGCTTGTCGACCAGGTCCAGCGCGTCCCGAAGGTGAAGCCCGGCGATCGAGCGGCCTGATCCCTTGAGGCGCGCGCCGCCTTCGGCCGCAAACGCGAAGACCGGCCGGTGGAATCGATCCTTCAGCCGCGAAGCGAGCAGCCCGACGACACCCGTATGCCATTCGGCGTCATGAATGCTCAGGGTAAAGCCGTCGCCCGCATCGACGCCGTCGAGCATCGCGAGCGCCGAGGCCTGCATCTCGCCCTCGATCTCGCGGCGCTCGCGGTTGAGCTGGTCCAGCTTCGTGGCGAGCTCCATGGCGCGCGCGGCGTCCGTGGCGAGCAGGCACTCGATCCCGAGCGACATGTCCTTGAGGCGCCCGGCGGCGTTCAGGCGTGGACCGACCACGAAGCCCAGGTCGTAGACGCTCGCGAGCCGAGCCGTGCGCCCGCCGAGCTCCAGCAGCGCGAGGATTCCGGGGCAGGCCTTGCCGCCGCGAATGCGCCCAAGGCCCTGGGCGACAAGGATTCGATTGTTGGCATCGAGCTTCACCACGTCGGCCACGGTTCCCAACGCCACGATGTCGAGGAGCTCGGCGAGCGCAGGCTGCGCATGTGCGGCGAAAGCGCCGCGGCGGCGCAGCTCCGCGCGCAGAGCGAGCATCACGTAGAAGATCACGCCCACGCCCGCGAGGCTCTTGCTCGGGAACCCGCAACCCGCCTGGTTGGGATTCACGATGCACTCCGCGCGCGGCAGCTCGCTGCCGGGCAGGTGGTGGTCGGTGACGAGCACGCGAATGCCGAGTCGGTTGGCCTCCTCGACGCCGGCTACGGCGGCGATGCCGTTGTCCACCGTGATGAGGATGGCGGGCTTTCGCGCCGCCGCCTCGCGCACGATCTCCGGCGTGAGCCCGTAACCGTGCTCGAAGCGATTGGGCACGAGGTAGTCGACCACCGCGCCCATCGACCGAAGCGCGCGCACGCCCACGGCGCACGCGGTGGCTCCATCGGCATCGTAGTCGGCGACGATCAGGAGGCGCTGTGCATTCTCGATCGCATCGGCCAGCAGGCGCGCTGCGTGGCCCACGTGCGTGAGGCGCTCGGGGGCCGCAAGCGCGTGAAGCGTCGCCAGGAGATCGCCGGGGCTCGCCACGCCCCGGGCCGCGTAGAGGCGCGCCAGCCGCGGATCGCAACCGGACGCGACGAGCTGCAGGCGCACCGCCTCGTCGATGGATCGCGTGGAGATCTCAGGCATGGTCGGAAAGCGGGCGGCGCGCCCTCAGCAAGCGCCATTTCCTTGCCGACGGGGTCAGTGTCGCGACGACGGTGTCGGCTTCACCAGGCATCACGATGCGCAAAGCTCCGAATCGCGCGGTCGCATCGCCGGCCGGCGCGAACCAGCGTTCGTCGAGCGCGCGCGCGGTGGCGAGCCAGGCGTCGACATCGCCGCGGCGAAGAGGCCGGGTGAGGTCGTCGAGCACGACGAGCGTCTCGCCGGCCGTCACGGGCATTCCGACTCGATCGAAGCGCTCGGGAACCGGCTGCATGGCCCCACCCGAGAGTCGTGCCAGGCCGCGGGCGAAAGCGTCGCTTGCCACGACATTCGCAAAGCGCGGTCCCACTGTCGCGGGCAGCGCGCCTTCGCCCCAGAACCAGACGCTGTTGATCGCCGGCTGGCCCGCGGCCTCGCGGCGCGCGTTGGCTTCATGGCCCGAGAGCACCATCTGCGCCTCGGTGATCATGGAGCGCCAGTTGAGGGCGCCCGCGCCGTGCGGCAGCAACCGGAAGATGTCGCGTCCGATGACGGCGTGCAGCGGCGTTGTCTCGGGCACCGCGGCCTCCGGCACGCGCACGTACCAGCGCTCGGGAACCGGCGCGCGAAACTCCAGCCCGTCGTCGCGGAAGAGCGCCTGCAGCGCGGCCACCAGCACGGCCGCCTCTTCGGCGCCGACATCGAGCACCGACGCGTCGTGAAGGGCCACCAGGTCGCGCTCGATGCGCAAGTGCACCGGGTCGGCACGCATCCAAGTGCCCGCGCGCGGCGCATCGTCGCCGGCGAGCGCGATCGCCGCGTAGGGGACCGGCTCCGCCACGCCCCAATCGCCAGCCAGCCAGGCGTAGGCGCCGCGTGCGCCTTCACGCGCGATGGCGGCGCGCGCGAGCCATTTTTCGAGCCCGGGCAGGCGCACTCCGCGCATTGTCGCGGGTGCATCGGCAGGCGGCAGGAGGTCGGGAACCAGGAGCGTGAGGGGCAAGGGGAAACCGGGGTCAGATCAGGGTCCGATAAGGGTCACAGTCGGAATGGAGGTGCCCGTTTTTATCGGTAAAAGATG
>JBKJYC010000394.1:0-4044 GCA_046715885.1 Usitatibacter sp. | reverse complement strand
CGAGGGCTGTGCCTTGGCGCAACCGAGGTGGCACACGCCGCAGGTCGCACCGCCGAGGTCCGAATCGTCGCCCTCCGCGTCGGCGACGGGAGTCGCATCGGCACACTCGTGATGTCCGAAATGCGAGGGGACGTCGGTGTTCTCAAAACCACAATACGACGCGGCTGCAGCGAAGGCGAACTGCATCGGCAGCAGGAGGAGAAGAAAATAAGCGATGAGGCGGCGCACGTGGGGGATTATGCCAGAGGTTTGGAGCCCGTAACCGTTGCCACGCTCCCGCCTCTTTGCAGGCGCAGCTCGTCCAGGGAACGCCGCACCACGGAGATGGCGGCCGTCATGCCATGAGGGCGGCGCCAGCCCCAGGACGAAGAGGCTGCCGTCGCGTCCAGGCTGCGAAGGATTGCGGCATCTTGAAGGAATTGGAAGTCCGGCAGCAGGGCTTGACCTTCCCATGATGGGAACGTTTACTGTGGTGGCACATCCAATCTGTTCGAGGAGAACCGCCATGATCGAACTGAACGTTCCCGACATGAGTTGCGGCCACTGCGTCTCCACCATCACCCGCGCGGTGAAGGAGGTGGACTCGGAGGGCTCCGTCGACGTGGACCTCCAGGCCCACAAGGTCCGCATCGGCAGCGACCATCCGGCCGCGGTTTTCGTCTCGGCCATCAAGAGGGCCGGCTACACGCCGAGCATCGCTGCGAATGGCTGAGGGCGTCCTGAATATCAGCCAGGCGGCGAAAGCCTCCGGCGTCTCGGCGAAGATGATCCGCCACTACGAGGAGATCGGAGTCGTCCCCAAGGCGGCGCGCACGGTCGCAGGCTACCGCATCTATCGCGGACCCGACGTCCATGTGCTGCGCTTCATCCGCCGCTCGCGAGACCTCGGATTCGCGATGAAGGAGATCGAGGCGTTGCTGGGTCTGTGGAGCAACCGACGCCGGGCGAGCTCCGAGGTGAAGCGCATGGCGATGAAGCATATCGCCGACCTCGAAGCGAAGATCGCCGAGCTGCAGGCGATGCTGGGGACCCTGCGGGAGCTGGCGGATCATTGCCATGGAGACGAGCGCCCCGATTGCCCGATCCTCGACGACCTGGCGGGCGCTTGGCGCAAGGGACACCGCTCATGACGCCCGACAGGACGCACACTGACCCGGTGTGCGGAATGAAGGTGGCGGCGAACCCCCAACGCCACGTGGTGAACGAGGGCGTGGACTACTACTTCTGTTGCCCCAAGTGCGTGGAAAAATTCCGCGCCGATCCCGCCAAGTACCTTGCCGCGAAGGAGCCCGCGCCGCCGCCGTCGCCGACCGAGGCTGCGGCGACATTTACCTGCCCGATGCATCCGGAGATCCGCCAGCAAGGACCCGGCACCTGTCCCAAGTGCGGCATGGCGCTCGAGCCCGAGACGCCCACGCTCGAGGACGGGCCCAACCCCGAGTACGTCGACTTCAGCCGGCGCTTCTGGTGGACCCTGCCGTTGACGGCCGCGGTGTTCGTGATCGCGATGTTCGGCCACCGGTTCCTGTCGGGCGTATCCCCGGCCACGATGAGCTGGATCGAGCTGTTCCTGGCAACTCCCGTGGTGCTGTGGGCGGGCTGGCCGTTCCTGGTGCGCTGCATGGACTCGATCCGGACCGGCAACCCGAACATGTTCACGCTGATCGGCATCGGCGTCGCGGCGGCCTATGTCTATAGCGTCGCGGCGACAGTTGCACCCGGAGTCTTCCCGGCGAGCTTCGAGGCGCACGGCCGCGTCGGCGTCTATTTCGAGGCCGCGGCGGTGATCGTAACGCTCACGCTGATGGGGCAGGTGCTCGAGCTGCGCGCTCGCTCGCAGACGTCCGCCGCCATCAAGGCCCTGCTTGGCCTGGCGCCCAAGACCGCCCGGCGCATCCGCGACGACGGCACCGAAGAGGATGTGCCGCTCACGCACATCCATGTCGGCGACAACCTGCGCGTGCGGCCGGGTGAGAAGGTGCCGGTGGACGGCGCGGTGGTCGAGGGCCGCTCGAGCGTGGATGAATCGATGATCACCGGCGAGCCGATGCCGGTGGAGAAGGGTCCCGGCGAGCGTGTAATCGGCGCCACGATCAACGCCAAGGGAAGCCTCGTGATCCGCGCCGAGCGCATCGGCTCGCAGACCGTGCTCGCGCAGATCGTGCAGATGGTCGCGCAGGCGCAGCGCTCGCGCGCGCCGATGCAACGCATGGCAGACGTGGTCGCGCGCTATTTCGTGCTCGCGGTGATCGCGATCGCCGCGGCAACGTTTGTGGCGTGGGCGGCGTGGGGTCCCGAGCCGCGCTGGGCTTACGCCATCCTCAATGCGCTGGCCGTTCTCATCATCGCGTGTCCCTGCGCGCTGGGGCTGGCCACGCCGATGTCCATCATGGTCGCTACCGGCAAGGCCGCTTCCAGCGGCATCCTGTTCCACGACGCGGAGGCGATCGAGACGCTGCGCACGGTCGACACGCTCATCGTCGACAAGACCGGCACGCTCACCCTCGGCAAGCCCGCGTTCCACGACGTGGTCGCAAGCGAAGGCTTCGCCGCGGACGAAGTGCTGCGCGTCGCGGCCAGCCTGGACCAGGGCAGCGAGCACCCCTTGGCCGACGCGATCGTCGCCGAGGCGCGCAAGCGCAATCTCGCGCTGTCCAAGCCCGAGGCGTTCGAATCCGCCACCGGCATCGGTGTGCGCGGCCGGGTCGATGGCAAGCCGGTCGCGCTCGGCAACATCGCGCTCATGCAGCAGGTGGGCGTCGATCCTTCCCCGCTCGCCTCCGTGGCGGAAGCGCGGCGCGCCGAGGGTGCGTCGGTGGTTCTCGTGGCCATCGACGGACGTCTCGCGGGCCTGGTCGCGGTTGCGGACCCGATCAAGGAATCGACCGCCGAGGCGATCCGCGTGCTGCGCGAATCGGGCATTCGCATCGTCATGGCCACCGGGGACGGGCTCACCACCGCGAAGTCCGTCGCGGCGAAGCTCGGCATCGACGAGGTGCACGGCGAGGTGCGCCCCGAAGACAAGTTGAAGCTGGTCGAGCGCCTGCAGGGCGAGGGCCGGGTGGTGGCGATGGCGGGCGACGGCATCAACGACGCGCCGGCGCTCGCGCGCGCCGACGTCGGCATCGCGATGGGCACCGGGACCGACGTGGCAATGGCGGCGGGCAAGGTGACGCTGGTGAAGGGCGACCTGCGCGGCATCGCGCGCGCGCGCCAGCTCTCGGAGAGGACCGTCGCCAACATGAAGCAGAACCTCGCGTTCGCACTGGTGTACAACGCGCTTGGCGTTCCCGTGGCCGCCGGCGTGCTCTATCCCGCCTTCGGCCTGCTGCTCTCGCCCGTGATCGCCGCGGTGGCGATGAGCTTCAGCTCGGTGTCCGTGGTGACGAACGCGTTGAGGCTGCGCAATGCATGACCTGTCCGACCGGCAGCACAGCCATGTCTTCCACGCCGGCAACAGGGCCGGCGAGCGGCGCACCTGGATCGTCGTCGCCATCACCGGGCTCACCATGGTGGTGGAGATCGTCGCCGGCTGGATCACCGGCTCCATGGCCCTCACCGCCGATGGGTGGCACATGGGCACGCATGTCGCCGCGCTTTCCATCTCGGCGCTGGCCTATCTCCTCGCGCGGCGCTGGGCGCACGACGCACGCTTCGCCTTCGGCACCTGGAAGATCGAGGTCCTGGGGGCCTTCTCGAGCGCGTTGGTGCTGGGAATGGTCGCCCTGTGGGTGGCGGTCGAGTCGATCCTGAGGCTGGCGCGGCCCGAGCCGATCGACTTCGCGCCGGCCCTCGTGGTCGCGGTGGTCGGGCTCGTCGTCAATCTCGCCTCTGCGTGGATCCTCGGCGGCGCCGGCCACCATCACGATGACCGCCATCACGATGACCACCATGGGCATGGCCACGCGCATGACCACGGGCACGCTCGCCATGCCGACCTCAACCTGCGCTCGGCCTATGCCCACGTCCTGGCCGATGCCTTCACCTCGATCCTCGCCATCGTGGCGCTGCTGGCGGGACTCTTCCTCGGCTGGACCTGGGTCG
>JBKJYC010000393.1:0-8350 GCA_046715885.1 Usitatibacter sp. | reverse complement strand
GCACTGCTGTGCAGCGTGGCGAAGCTAAGGCCGAGCTTGCCGGCGAGGAAGTAGAGCGCTGTCAGCGCCGCGAGAAGCCAAGGCGTCGGGAGAGCTGGCTGCATCGCGGCAGTATCGCATTTACCTGCCACCGGCCCTCTCCCGCGAGCACCCGCGGGCGTCGCCTCGCGGCGCGCGAAGAGCACGGCCACGGCCACGTAGAGCACGAAGAAGAACACCAGGAACGGCTCGACAGTCGCGAAGTGCTCGGGCCGGTAGTAGCGCGCGCCCCACGCGAGGCCGACGACGAAGGTGAAGACGAAGCCGAGCAGGTTCAGCGAGCGCCAGCTCTTGAACCAGGCGGTGGCGAGCACCGCGAGGTTGAGCACGGCGAAGTAGCTGAAGAGCATCACGTGGTCGCCGCGGCCGGTCGATGCAAGGACGGGTGCGAGGAAGCCGCCCGCCGCGCCGAAGCCCGCCAGCACCGCGGAGTCCTGCCGCACCGCGAGCCACGTCGCGAGCGCCGCGATCACGACCAGCAGCGGGAAGGCCGCGGCCGCCGGGATGAGGTTGTAGAGCCGCAGCGCCCCGAACACCGTGAGATAGAGCACGCCGACCCCCGCGCCCTGGAGGCTCAGCGCATAGCCGGGCTTCGAGGTGCGCAGGCGCCAACCGAGGACGAGCAGCACGATGCCCGCGGCGCCGATGCCCGCGACGCGCAGCTCCGGCGGAACGAGGCTGTGCTCGACGGCGTAGCGAAGCAGGAATGCGATGCCGATGAAGAGCACCACGATGCCGATGCGCGCGATGGCGTTGCCGCCCGTGAACCACGCGACGCTGGGGTTGGGTTTCGGAGGCTCGCTTGGGGGCAGTGGCTCGCTGGGCCGCGGCGGCTCGCTGGGCCGTGGCGGCTCGGTCGGCGCCGGAGCCCGGCTCGGCACGACCGGCTCGCTGGGCCCCTGCGGCGGGGCGGCTTCGGCGGCTTGGGGTCCCGGGGCGAGCTGCGCTTCGAGGCAGGCCACACGCGCTTCGAGGGCAGCGATGCGCGACTCGTGCGAGGGGCGCGCCGCAGCCACCGGCGCCGCCTTCCCGCGGTTGCGCGCGGCATCGACGATGAGGCCGATGACGAAGCCGAGGAAGCCGAACACGACGCCCGCGCCGAGCGCCGCCCACACGCCGTCCGCGACGAGCCCGAGCGCCGCGCCGATGCCGAATCCGATCCCGAGTCCCTTCCACATGGCGCTGACTACTCCCTCAGGTCAGCCAGGGGCGTCGCCCCGGCGTTGTCCAAGTCATGGAAGCCTTCTGGCAGGACCTGCTCGACGTGCGCCGGCGCCTGAACCTCACGCAGCGCCAGTTCGCCGCGCGCTTCGGCTTCCCGGTCGCCACGCTGCGGCACTGGGAGCTCGGCAATCGCCGGCCCAACCGCACGGCACTCGTGCTGCTCTACGTGATTCGCGACAACCCCGGCGCCGTGGCGCACGCGGTGTTGAAGGCGCGGCGCCTCGTCGCCGGCGTGTTGCCACGCGACGAGCCCCGGCGCACGTGTCGTTCGCGCCGCGGCTCCGGCCGGCGCCCGCGCATCCCGCTGTGAACGCGCGGCGCGCGTCTCGAGCCCAGCGCCAGCTACGCGCGGGGGTGGGTACCTCTTGGGAGCAGTGGGTACGTGTCTGATCCAGTGGATCAGGTGCCCATGCCCAAGCCGAGCACGCCTCGCGAGATCCAGTGGATCAGACACGTGCCCATGCCCACAATGAACAAGCCTCGTGAGATCCAGTGGATCAGACACGTGCCCATGCCCACAATGAGCAAGCCTCGCGAGATCCAGTGGATCAGACAGGTGCCCAGTCCTCCCGGGGACTACCGCCGCGCCCGCTCTCATCGCCAGTCACCGCGCAGCGCCGCGACCTCGGCTTGCAGGGTCTCGGGCGTCACCGCATTCGGTGCCATGGCCGGCGCGATGGCGAGCCCGATGCGCGAGAAGATGCCGCGGCGCAAGGGCTTGGTCATCGCCGCGCCACCCCTGCGGCTGAAGAAGCTGCCCCACAGTCCGCGCAGCGCCATCGGCACCACCGGCACCGGCGTGCGGTCGAGGATGCGCCGGATGCCGCCCTTGAACGGATGGATCTCCCCGGTATCGGTGATGCGCCCCTCGGGAAAGATGCCCACCAGCTCGCCCTCGGCGAGCGCCTGCGCCACCTGGTCGTAGGCGCGGTTGAGCAGCGCCTCGTCTTCCTTCGCCGAGGCGATCGGGATCGCCTTGCCGGTGCGGAAGATGAAGGAGATCACCGGCACCTTGAAGATGTTGTGGTCCATCACGAAGCGGATCGGCCGCGGGCTGGCCGCCAGGATCACCAGGGCATCGACGAAGCTCACGTGGTTGCACACGATCACCGCCGGCCCGCGCTCCGGGATGTTCTCGATGCCGGACTTGTCCAGCCGGTACACCGAGTGGATGAGCAGCCAGCACAGGAAGCGCATCAGGAACTCGGGCACGAGGAAGTAGATGTAGGCCGCGACGGCGGCGTTCATCAGCCCCACGACCAGGAAGAGCTGCGGCAGCGTGACCCCGGCGCCCAGCAGGCCCGTGGCCATGAGCGCGGCCACGATCATGAAAAGCGCGTTCATGATGTTGTTCGCGGCGATGATGCGGGCGCGGTGGGTGGGCTGCGAGTGGCTCTGGATCTGCGCGTACAGGGGCACCGAGTAGAACCCGCCGAACATCGCCAGCAGGAAGAGGTCGGCCATCACCCGCCAATGCGCGGGGTCGCGGATGAACGCACCGACCTCCACCGCGCCCGAGGGCTTCATGCCGCGGCTGGCCAGCCAGAGGTCGATCGCGAACACGGTCATGCCGATGGAGCCGAAGGGCACGAGCCCGATCTCCACCTTGCGGCCCGAGAGGCGCTCGCAGAGCAGCGCGCCCAGGCCGATGCCGATCGAGAAGATGGCGAGCAGCAATGTCACCACGTTCTCGTCGCCGCCCAGCACGTCGCGCGCGAAGGGCGTGAACGAGGTGAGAAAGATCGAGCCCACGAACCACAGCCCCGAGATGCCGAGCAGGGAGTTGAAGACCGTGCGGGCCTGGGCGGCGATCTTCAGGTTGCGCCAGGTCTCGCTGAAGGGGTTCCAGTTGATCCTCAGATCCGGCGCCGGTGCCGGCGAGTGCGGGATGAAGGCCGCGATGATCCGGCCGGCCACGGCGAGTGCCAGGCAGCCGATGGCCACGTACTTCGCGCCCTCGCCGCCGCCCTTCACCAGCACCCCGCCGGCGATGGTGCCCGCGAGGATCGCGACGAAGGTGCCCATCTCCACCAGGCCGTTGCCACCGGTGAGCTCGTCGTCCGCGAGGTGCTGCGGCAGGTAGGCGTACTTGACCGGGCCGAAGAGCGTCGAGTGCAATCCCATCAGGAAGACCGACGCATAGAGCAGGCTCGCGTGGCGGCCCATGAATCCCCAGGCGGCGATCGCCATCACCGCGATCTCGAGGTTCTTCACGAAGCGGATCAGCTTGCCGCGCTCGATGCGGTCGGCCAGCTGGCCGGAGGTCGCGGAGAAGAGCACGAAGGGTGCGATGAAGATCGCCCCGATCACGAAGCCTGCGGTGCCGGGATCCACCCCGCCCCACTCCGCCGCGTGGTACGTGGCCAGCAGCGTGAAGGCGAATTTGAACAGGTTGTCGTTCGCGGCACCCAGGAACTGCGTCCAGAAGAGCGGCGCGAAACGCCGCTCGCGCAGGAGCTGGAACTGGCTACGCGCGGCCATCGAAGAAGCCCCGCGTCTCGAAGACGCTGTCGCCCAGGCGCTCGCCGCGCCAGCGCAGGCTGCGCTTCAGCACGAAGTCGAAGAGCAGCGGGTTCACCGGGCGCAAGTCGCGCAGCACCGGCACGGCCGCCGCGTCGATGAGGCCGGCGGCGGCGAAGCCGTTCACCGAGAAGAGCGGCATGATCCCCGGCAGCGGGTAGTCGGTGCCGTTTAGCAGCCGGCCGGCCCACGCGCGCTCGGCGATGATCGCCGGCACCACCTCCGCGCGATTGGCTTGCGTCACGGCGGACAGGTCGCCGAAAAGCAGTCCCTCGTAGCGCCGCTCGCGCATCAGGCGCGTGAACAACGCGAAGTTGGCGACTTCCGGGGCCTTGTCCGGGTTGGCGTTCGCGTCGAGGTCGGGGCTGTGGCCGAGCGAGGCGCAATGCGCGGCGATGACGCGCACGCCGCGGTCCAGCGCATGGCGGATGAAGAGCGGGTTGGCGAACTCGTGTCGCCCCGCGCCGGGCACCGCCTGCTCTTCCCCGAGATGCACCAGCAGGGGAAGGTCGAGCCTGCGCAGCACCTCGTAGAAGGCGAGCGACTTCGGGTGCGCGAGGTCGATCCCCATCGCCGGTGGCAGCCATTTCACCGCGCGCGCCCCCTGGGCCTTCGCCGCTTCGAGCGCAGCTGCGGCATCCTGCCGGTAGGGATGCACCGAGGCTGCCCACTCGAAGCGCTCGGGGTGCGTTCTCGCAACGCGCGCGGCGTACTCGTGCGAGATCGCGAACGTGGTCTGGTCCTCGCGCCGGCGTCCGGCCTCGTCGTGCGTGAAGTCGAAGGCAAGCACCACGACCTTGGCGCCCGCGGGCAGCGCCGCGGCGAGCTGGCGAAGGCGCTCCAGGGCCGCCTGGTCGAGCCGCGCCTCGTCGCTTCCGGCGCAGCCGGCATTCACGAACATCGCGCGGCGCACGCGTGCCGCCATCGCGGTCGGCTCGTCGAAGTCGCGATTCACCCAGATCCCCTGGCGGCTGCGGCCGTTGCCGAAGAGGTGCGCGTGGCAGTCCCACACCTGGTCGGCACGAAGGCCCTCCCAGGCGCTCTGCACCAGCGGATGGGAGAGCACCGCATGCCCGCGCGGGGCCAGGCACTCGTTGAACATCCCCTGCTCCAGCGTGAGCTTGCAACCGGGGAGCGTGGCGGCGGACAGGGCGATGCCCGCGCTGAGGAACTCTCGTCGACGCATGGGCCGGGCTCCTCAGACGCGTTCGCGGATGTAGGCGAGCACCGCGGCGAGCGAGTTCTCGAGGAAGCCCTTGTTGACCCAGAAGTAGACTTCCTTGCCCACCTTCTCGGAATCGAGCACGCCCGCCTCGCGCAGCAGCTTGAGGTGGTGCGACACCGCCGAGCGCGACAACGTGGAGACCCCGACGATCTGGCCCACGTTGAGGCGCTCGCCCGGCTCGAAGGTGAGGAGGACGCGCTGGCGGTGCTCGTCGCCCAGCGCCGTGAAGGCCCGCGAGATGGTGCGCCATTCGCGCGGGATGGCCCGGAGATAGTTGCGGTTCATAACCATATTCTTAGTTATATAGTTTCGTTTTGTCAAGCCTGCTAAAATTCCCTTCCGCTCAGCCAGTTAGCCCACGATGCTCGACGACCTCCGCAAGGCCGCGCTGGAATACCACCGCCTTCCCGTGGCCGGGAAGATCCAGGTGACGGCCACCAAGCCGCTCGCCACGCAGCGCGACCTCGCCCTCGCCTACACGCCCGGCGTGGCCGCGGCCTGCGAGGCCATCGTCGCGGACCCGAAGGAGGCCCGCACGCTCACCGCACGCGGGAACCTCGTCGCCGTGATCACCAACGGCACCGCGGTGCTGGGCCTGGGCAACATCGGCCCGCTCGCCTCCAAGCCCGTGATGGAAGGCAAAGGTGTGCTCTTCAAGAAATTCGCCGGCATCGACGTTTTCGATATCGAGGTGAACGAGCTCGACCCCGACAAACTGGTCGACGTCGTGGCCGCGCTCGAGCCCACCTTCGGCGGCATCAACCTGGAGGACATCAAGGCGCCCGAGTGCTTCTACGTGGAGAAGAAGCTGCGCGAGCGCATGAAGATCCCGGTCTTCCACGACGACCAGCACGGCACCGCGATCATCGTCGGCGCGGCGATCGTGAACGGGCTGCGCGTGGTGGGCAAGGAGATCGGCAAGGTGAAGCTGGTGTGCTCCGGCGCGGGCGCCGCGGCGCTCGCCTGCCTCGACATGCTGGTCGCCCTCGGCGTGAATCCGAAGAACGTCTGGGTGGCCGACATCGAGGGCGTGGTCTACAAGGGCCGCACCGCGCTGATGGACGACAACAAGGCGCGCTATGCGCAAGTCACCGACGCGCGCCGGCTGGGCGAGGTCATCGTCAACGCGGACGTTTTCATCGGCCTGTCGGCGGGCGGCGTGCTCAAGCCCGAGATGGTCGCGAAGATGGCGCCCAAACCGCTGATCCTGGCGCTCGCCAACCCGGAGCCCGAGATCCTGCCCGAGCAGGTGAAGGCGGTGCGCGACGACGCGGTGATCGCCACCGGCCGCTCCGACTACCCGAACCAGGTCAACAACGTCCTGGTCTTCCCGTTCATCTTCCGCGGCGCCCTCGACGTGGGCGCCACCACCATCAACGAGGCGATGAAGCTGGCGGCGGTGTACGCCATCGCCGACCTCGCCATGGCCGAGCAGTCCGACATCGTCGCGGCCGCATACGGCATCGAGCGCATGAGCTTCGGGCCCGAATACCTGATCCCGAAGCCGTTCGATCCGCGGCTGATCGTGAAGATCTCCCCGGCGGTGGCCCGGGCGGCGATGCAAAGCGGTGTCGCGACCACGCCGATCGCCGACTTCGACGCCTACGTGCAGAGGCTGAACGAGTTCGTCTACCACTCCGGGCTGATCATGAAGCCCATCTTCTCCGCCGCGAAGGCCGCGCCGCGGCGCATCGTCTTCGCCGAGGGAGAGGACGAGCGCGTGATGCGCGCCGTGCAAGTCGTCATCGACGAGGGCATCGCGCGGCCGATCCTCATCGGGCGCCCGGCGATCCTCGAGCGGCGCATCGACCGCTTCGGGCTGCGCATGCGCATCGACCACGACTTCGACGTGGTGAACCCGGAGTTCGACGAGCGCTACCGGGAGTACTGGCAGGAGTACCACAGCCTCACCGAGCGCCGCGGCGTTTCCGTGGCCTACGCCAAGATCGAGATGCGCAGGCGCCACACGCTGATCGGCGCGATGATGATCCACAAGGGGAACGCCGACGGCATGATCTGCGGCACGTTCGGCACGCACGCGCTGCACCTGCACTACGTGGACCAGGTGATCGGCAAGCGCATGGGGGTGAAGAGCTACTATGCGATGAACCTGCTCATGCTGCCGCAGCGCAATGTCTTCATCTGCGACACCTACGTGAACCTCGACCCCGATCCCGAGCAGCTCACCGAGATGACCGGGCTCGCCTGCGAGGAGATCCGCCGCTTCGGCCTGGCGCCGAGGGTGGCGCTGGTCTCGCATTCGAGCTTCGGCGCCAGCCACTCACCCGCGGCGGCAAAGATGCGCGAAGCCCTCCAGCTCATCTGGAAGCGCTATCCGGACCTCGAGGCCGACGGCGAGATGCACGGCGACGCGGCGCTCAACGCCGAGCTGCGCAAGCTGCAGGTGAGCCACTCGAAGCTGAAGGGCGATGCCAACCTGCTCATCATGCCGACCCTGGACGCCGCCAACATCTCCTTCAACCTGCTGAAGACGGTCGCGGGCGACGGGATCACCATCGGCCCCATCCTGCTCGGCGCGGCGAAGGCGGTGCACATCCTCACGCCCACGGCGACGGTGCGGCGGATCGTGAACATGACCGCGCTCGCGGTGGTGGACGCGCAGGAGCGCAAGTGAGCAATTCGCGTCCCAGCATCGACCGTTTCGACCACCTGCTCATCGCCCCGTCGGCCTTCGACAAGTCGCTCGCGTTTTATCGCGACGTGCTGGGCTGGGCGGTGGTGACGACCTGGGGCAACCCCGGCGAGCAGAGCGGCGCCGTGCTCTCAGGGGGCGGCATCAAGCTGGTACTGGCCGAGCAGCACGCCACCACCGACAAGCCGCGCTCCCAAGGCGTGAACGGCACGCGCCCGAACATGCACCTCGACATCCACGACGTGAACATGCGCTTCCGGGTCCTTCCCAAGGGCGAGCACGTCGTGGTGGAGCCCGAGCCGACACACTGGGGAACGCGCTGGTTCGTCGTGCGCGACCCCGACGGGAACCTGATCGCCTTCGAAGAGCATCCGCGGGGTGACTGAGCGCGTGCTGCGCCTGCCGCGGCGCGTTCCGGAGCCGGCGACCGTCGGCGTCTTCGCCCTCGCCGGCCGCGCCGATCCGGCGCAACTCGCGCGCGGCGTCGCGCACCTGGAGGACCTGGGGCACAAGGTGATTGTCCCGCCCGAGACCGTGCTCGACTGGCGCTACTTCGCCGGCACCGACGAGGAGCGCCTCGCGGGCTTTCAACGCCTGCTGGAGGACCCCGCGATCGACCTCATGATCTCCGCTCGCGGCGGCTATGGCATCACGCGAGTGCTCTCGCGCATCGAATGGAACAAGGTCGC